>CAZHTL010000029.1:0-8265 GCA_964535415.1 uncultured Bdellovibrionales bacterium
GACTTTGTTTTTATGAATTTCAAAAATCAGTTTTTGTTCATCCTTTTGATTGTTATGACGAAATAGAGTATATCATTGAGTATTATAAATTACGTCGTTACGTTCGTTTTATTGTGGCGGATTCAATAGACAACGAACTTCATCTTAAAATCCACTTTAATCTTGTTCACTAAGAAATTCTCCGTTAAGAGTGAGAAAATTGATTATAGAATTATAATTAATCGTTTGTAGGGGATACCATATGGATGAGATAGTAGAGATAGTAAATGTTGCATTACGAAAGCGATCGCATTGGTAATGTATACCGGCGGAATCGATGTATGATGTATTTCACAAGATGCTGATTTTTCTCGTTTCGTTTCATAATAAGGATCAATACCAGCAGGGCGAGATGATATCGTCTGTTTAGATTGACAACCAGGGTTTTGTAGGAGCATTTGAGATTAAATATCTGATGAATCGATTTCTTGGTGGCGATATTTTTTGCTTTTCCAGAATAGGGCTAGGGATACTGCTTCCTCGAGCGGCATTGCCAACTTCCGACCTGTTGATTTTTTGCACTTATTAAACCTTAATAGTTTCGAGAAAAAACTTATCACTTTCCGGATCTCGTTGTATACTGCAATTACAGTTTTCATAGTGGTGTGGAATGGTTTTAAGTTTTACTTTTCTATTCTACACCATTATGAGGACTTTAGGGAGTTTTGTAATTCAAGAAACTTCAGAAACGAGTTCCCCCCAAATTATTTTTGGGTTTGGGGTTTAGTATTTGGAATTTTTGTTATCTTTATAGATCTTATACTCTGTATCTTTATAAGTGGTAATTATTGTAATTTTGTTGCCCTTTAGTTCTCCTTTTTCAATTATCGGTTGGATTTTTTGCTTTGCTCCGGCAGCAATCTCGATCTCTTCATCGATTATTTTCTTATCGTTTATAAATATCTTATAGCTGTATTTAGCATTTTTTCCCTCGTGATTTTCAATTGCGAAATCTAAAGAGTCGTCCCGCGGATTTTCAAAATAAACCACACTCCATGATTTTTTGTAGTCATAATTGTGATTTTTGGTTTCAATTATAAAAAGCGCTGAAAAGCTGGTAATAAGGAGAATGATTGTGGTAATGATGATTATTTTACCGGACATTTTTTTCAAAGCAAAGATCAGTTTTTTTGACGGGAGTTGAGCTTTCGCTAGACCTTAGTTTCTTCTAAAAATCGAAATATAATTTGACTCGTAAATTTTCGAAAATTCGGGGTATTTTTCGAAACTTGAACCTTCAAGTTGAGCATTGAGAGCAATATAGTTCACACCGGTTTCAGCAAAGCATTTTTTCGCGTTTTCACTTTCGGGCTCAGTTATCATATCGCGCGTGCAAGTTTCCCGCGGTTTAGTTGGGTCAACGTAGCGGAACAACATTCCTCGACTAAGGGGGTAATTATAATCTTTCATAAAAAATAATTTATACCAGGAATCGGCATAAATATTCACATGATCTTTGAGTAGAACATCCTGATGAGGATCTATTTTTTGAGAGAGATACTCGGCTGAGTGAAAAGTTTCCAGCGCTTCTTGAAATTGGGGCCGAATTTTGAAGGCTTCATTGCTGTCAGCCATTCCGCTTGTAATCACAAAAAAAAGCAGGATAAAAAGGAAGGATGTAGTAAAAAAAGGAGTGGCTGATTTTCGGAAAAGTTTTATAAATTTCACCAGACCAAAAGCCGACAGCAAAGAAAAAGGAAGAAAAAGATAGTTTCCAATTCGGTTACTAGGAACATTAACGTAAAGCCACGCCGGTTTCCAGCTTATAATCAGCAAAATAACCGCCCACGCAAAAACAAAACTAAACTTATAATCTCTTTTTTTAGAAAAGGCAAGGAGAAGAAATAGTCCTAGAGCGCCTAGAATAATCCGGGCGCTGCCTATATTCGCTTCCAACTGCTCAAAACCAAGTCCGACTCTTGTTATTTTGGTAGGTTTGCCGGTAGCTTGGCTAATTGCTGCTGAGTTGAAATAGGAAGGGATGGAGACAAAGAAAAAGCAAAAAATAACCACAAGCAAAATCATCAAAGGAAAAGGTTTTAGAAATATTTTAAACCAATCACCAATAAGTTGAAAAAATCGCTTGAAATTCAAGAAAAGATGAATGAGAATAATTGCAGCAATGGAATAAAAAAGAACGAAGGCAGATAAATGGTGAGTATAAATGATTCCCGCGGTCGAAAAAATGAAAAGTCCTGCAAAAATGGAGTCTTTTTCATAAAAAGCTCGATACAAAAAATATAAAGCTACCGGAATTAGCATATTTCCAAGGACATTGCCGACTACTCCGCCGCTTACATATTTTCCTTGAGGGGCGTTAATAGCGTAAAGAGCGCCGGTAATGAAAAAAATCGTGGCAGTTATTTTGGGACTTTGAAATATTCGTCCGGCCAATATAGAGAGAGTGAAGATACTGGTGACATTGAAAAGCAAAAGAACAAGAATAGGCATTGCTCCCAGCAAACTTGCGCCGCTTATGAGATTGAATACGGCAAAAATTATGTGTTCACCAACAATGAAATCTGGCATTCCATAGGTGGGCAGCTTTCCGGTATCGATGATTTCTTGAGCCCAGAACATATGGTGGCCAAGGTCAGTGGAAGAGGGAATGATTGTGTCGGTGAGATAGATTGTTCGGATGAAAATTGCCAAAAAAATTGAAATTAGAATGAAAATGGTCTGCCAGTAAGAAAAATAAAAGAAGTCTGCCGATGATTCCTCTTTCCCTGGCTTTTTTCGAGAATGCCGGTAGGAAAAAACTATATAACAAAGCAGAGAAAAAGCTAAAATTACCCCGATTAATACTGGACCCTTTAGAATTATTCCTAGCCGATTGAGCGCTAAAACTAGAAAATCAATCGAAAGAAGACTCATCGGGATAATCAAAATCGCTCTCTCAAAAAAAGAAATTTTGGGATTTTTCCAACCAAAAAAAGCAAGCAAAAGAAAAAAACCTGGCAGGATAAAAACAAAAGGAATTGTTAAAATAAATTTTATTAAGTCAAGAATCATTTATGATTTCTTAATTTTCTAGACTATTGACATTTTAGTTATTGATCTTGCTTTCATTGTTATTGTAAGTGGCGGATTACATTAAGATATAGTTTAGCTATTTTTTTCCAGCTATAATTTTCAATGGCGTATTGACGTGCTTTTTCTCCAAACCGGCGACGAAAATCATCTTTTAGAAGAAGTTCATTTATTTTCTTTATCCAGGCTTCGGCATTTTCGCTTTCCACTAAAAATCCATTTTCTCCCTCTTTAATTGCGTCCTTGAGTCCTTCGAGAGCAGAAGCAACCACCGGCAATTTGCAGGTTGTGGCTTCAATGACTGAAATGCCAAATCCTTCCATATCGCCGGGGACTTTTACATTTGGCTGGACAAAGAGATCGGCGGTGTTGAAACAAATGTCCCTTTCCTTATCCGGTTGATAGCCTAAAATTTTTACTCGACCATGTAATTTTTTTTCCTCAATAGCCCTAGTTATGTTATTTCTATCTGGACCTTCTCCCAAAACAAGATAAACTACACTTTCTGGTAGTTTAGGCATAACCTGGCGAATGAACCAGGCCACTCCTTTTCTTTTGACCAATCTTCCTGAAGTGAGAATAATCTTTTTTCCTTCCAGCTTTTCGCCAACTATTTTCTCTAGATCAGATCTTGAATAATTGCCAATATACTGATCCGGATTGATGCCATTGGGAAGAAAAACAAATTTTTCTTCCGGAATGCCTCTTTTTGTGCCCTGTTTTATAGTTTCATTTCCGACGGCGATTAGCTTGTCAAGAGCAGGAATAAATTTTTTTACCCAGAGTTCTTGATAAAACCAAAAGGGATAAGTGAGATCAAGTCCGTGACAGACGCAAACCACTTTCTTTTGCGAACGATAAAATAGTTTTACCAAGAAGCCAATCATTCCCAAAACTCCATCGCCCAAGAGAAGAACTTCAAATTTAGGCATTAAAAAAAGGGCTTTTATTGAAGCGTAGGGCAGAAAAATTGGCAAGAACTTTTTTCCATACCGATTAGCAATTATTTTTACTTCAGCAATTTTTGATAGGTGCCTTGCCAATTCATAGTTTTGATTCTCAATTCCACCAACAATCGGCGGGTAAGCCCGAGAAATAAAAAGTATTTTCATATATAAGAAACAAACTAAAAAGGAGTCAAAACCATCTTGACGAAGACTGAGCCTTTTTCAAGAATTAGACCAGCTCCAGGCAAAGATACTATAACACAAAGGCGAAAAAAAATCGAGCCTCAGGTTTGCCTTAAAAATATATTTATCATATTATAGTAATGGAATGAGAATTGGCATAAACGCTTCGTTTTTGAGAAAAATCGACACCGGCATTGGCCAAGTAACACGTGGATTTATTCAAGAACTTGCAAAAAACCATTCGGAGAAGAACGAGTATTTTTTATATTTAGAGGAGGACCTTCCCGAAAAAAATGATTTCTTCAAAAGTTTGAGGAGCCGATTTTTGAAAAAGCGAGTTTTTTTGCCGCCGCTTTGGCGGCGCGATGATCTTCTCAGAAAAATTTGGTGGGAAAAATTTCTTTTGCCGCGATGTGTCAAAAAAGATCGATGCGACGTTTTTATTTCTCTCTATCAGTGCCCTACCTTCCTTCCTAAAAATATTCGCCACAAGATGCTGGTTCACGACTTGATTCCTAAGATTTTTCCGCAGTACCTTGACAATTGGCGCAAAAAACTCTACTTTTTCTTTTCCAATCAAGCCATTCGGAGAGCTGATGAAATTTTCACCGTTTCGGAATGGTCAAAAAGAGATATTCGCAAGTATCTTGGAGTGGCGGCTGAAAAGATAAAAGTGGCTTATCCAAGCGTTGGCGACGAATTTTTTGAGAAAAATATCACTCACGAGAAAGATAACGCTATACTGGAGAAATACGGTATTTTTGGCCGCTACATATTCTATGTAGGCGGCTTTGATTTTCGCAAAAACATTGTCACTCTCTTGAGAGCTTTCCGGAAAATGATTGAAAAATACGAAATAAACGACGTGAAACTAGTTTTGGGCGGGGAAGATAAGTCAGAGTATAGCTCCCTTTTTACGAATGTCAAAGGAGAGATATGGAAGCTAGGTCTCGAAGATAAAGTGAAATTAACTGGCTTTATTGAGCAAAAGGATTTACCGGCGCTGTATCGACAATGCGAACTTTTTGTTCTGCCGACCCTTTATGAGGGGTTTGGACTTATGGCGCTGGAAGCAATGGCGTCAGGGGCGCCAGCGGTTGTTTCCAAAACCTCTTCTCTTTTTGAGGTAGGAGGCGATGCAGTCTTGTATTTTGATCCTTATGATGAAGAAGAAATGAGCCGGGTGATGAAAAAAGTCCTCCGAAATTCAAAGCTCAAATATCATCTTTCGGAAAAAGGCAAAGAAAGAGCCAAAAAGTTCAGCTGGAAAAAGTTTGTGGAAAAAATTCTCAAATGATTCATTTATAGTATTTTACTGTGCTAAGTGGGGCCCTGTCTTCAAGTAGGCTTGAGACGAAAATTTAATGTATACAGCGGTGTAAATTACGGAATACGAATAAAGCTAAACACGAAAACAATTTATTTTCCCCAGGTGGCATCTTAAGTTATCAAGGGGTGCAAGTCTTATTAAAAGCTAAAGTCAAAAAATTTTTTTGTATAACTTTGGTGTTAAGGCCAATGACAATAAACAATTTCAAAGATACACTGAAAAAGATTAAAAGTATTCTCAAAAGGGAACTGGTTATTCTCTGGATTTTTAGTTTTTTACTTAGCCTGGCACTGATTATTCTTTCGAATAAAAACAAACTGCCGCTCGAAAGAGGGGACTTTATTTTTGTTTCGTTTCTAACGTTCCTTTTCGCGCTTTATCGTCCACGCTGGATCTTTTTTCTTTTGATAAGTGCTATTCCTTTAGAAAACATAATTTTGACGGGTGCTTTTCTTCCAGTTCAGCTTCGGCCATATCAGTTTTTGGAAACCGTTTTGATAATGGCAGTTGCGATTCTCTATATTTCAAAAAAGCTGAAATTTAAGATTTCAAGACCAAATTGGCTTGATTGGCTAATTTTTTCTTTTTGGCCGCTTAATTTTTTAGGTTTTATAAATTCACCGGTAAAAAGTGTTAGCTTTAAAAATAATCTTGTTTTACTTTCCTTTATTATTTTATATTTTCTCATTAGAAACTTTCTGAGAGAACGGGATGATTTGATGAAAGCAACCTTCTTTTTCCTTGGTTCATTTTTGGTTGTGATTTTTTACGCTTCTTATCAAGTTTTTGCCGATAAACTGGGATTGAAATCTTTTGAGGTGATGTTTGGACGTCCCAATTCTACTTTTACTGAGCCGGATTGGTTGGGAATATTTTTGGTTTTTTCTCTTGCTGTACTACTGACAATAATTTTATTTGAAATGAAATCTTGGATGATAAAATTTACCTTATATTTAATGACATTTCTTAACTTGACCTTACTAATTCTTACTCTTTCTCGTTCTGCTTGGGTGGGAGCGACAGCAGTTATAATTTTCTGGCTGCTATTTAATTTATATAAAAAAGATAAAATAGGGACGACTTTCACGCTGCGAAAATTTACTAATAAGTTTATAGCTATTTCTTTCATAATTCTAATTTCTCTTGTTACCATTCGTCTTGGGAAATTGTCTAAATTTGATATTTTCGATCGATTTCGCTCTACTACTACTAGTAAGCAGAAAATTACGGTTGCTTGCGACAAAAGCGGAAATATTCCTACTTCAGTTAAAAATATAGGTGAGCTTTTGGAGTATAGTTGCCGTCATATTAATCTCGAGGAAATAAATTTTTATAGATCACAAGGCAAAGTTGTCACTGAAATTTTCCGTCAAGATCCCAATATTCTGACCAGAAGCGCTATTTATCAAAAAAGCTGGGAAATCATTAAAATGCATCCCATTCTAGGGGTTGGTTTCGGAACGATAACGCAAAAGTTGGGAATTGACGAAAGGGGAGCGGGACTCAATGAAAGCAATCTATTTTTGCAAATTTGGGCTGGGACGGGGATTATAGGATTGGCAGCTTTTCTTTTAATAATTGGGGGAGTATTTCTTTATTCCTTTCGTCGTCTTTCGCCAATTTGTCCTCTGAATAAATTTTTGGGCTGTCCGGTTGGGAAAGATAATTTTGAAAAATTAGCCTGTTTATTTACCATTCTGACAATTACAGCCTTAATAATTCCCAACCTCTTTAACGCCGGCTTCTTTTTAGGAATTTTTTGGCTGGGTTTAGCTGCTTCTATTTCTATCAAGGAGATTGAAGAATTGAAAGAATGAACCTCTTAAAAGCTAATTTATAAAAATAAAGAGAATGAAAATTGGTATTGATGCCAGATTGATTGGCAAAAAAAGGACGGGTGACGAAATATATTTTTTCAATTTAATAAAGAACTTGAGTCGTAGAAGTTTAGCCTCTACGGAGGAATATTTTTTATTTATTGACCATGATCCAGAGAAAGATGAAAACTTAAAAAGAGAGATAAATAAACTAGAACTCAAAGATAACTTCAAAATTATTTTTCTTGATTTCCCTAACCGTTTTACTTGGAATTTTTGGGGGCTTTCTCAGTACCTCAAGAAAAAACCAGTCGACTCCGCCGGAAATACAGAATCTAACTCGTTAAATGCGCATTCAAGAAAAATTTCTAGCGGGATTGACATTTTCCATACTCAGTACATTGCTCCTTTTGGATTGCCTAAGAAAATAAAACTGGTTCTCACTATTCACGATATTTCTTTCAACTTTTTTCCTCAGTATATCAAGAAATCGGACTTGTTCTTTTTGAAAACTTTGCTCCCTAGAAGCATTCGCCGTGCCAACAAAATTCTTACTGTTTCCCAAAGCGAGAGAAAGAATATTGTTGATTTTTACAAAATTCCGCCGGAAAAAGTTGATTTTGTCTATAATGGAGTGGATTTTGAAAGGTTTAGTCAAAACTATTCTGAAGAACAAAAAGAAAAAGTGAGAAAGAAATATAAACTGCCGGAAAAATTTGTTCTCTATATTGGCACTTTCCAGCCTAGAAAAAATATTCCGGTGCTTGTTGAGGCAATGAGAAAATTAGACGCTAACTTAGTTCTTGTCGGAGATAGAAAAGCGTATAATTTTGACAAAAGAATTGAGGAAGTTATTGAAAAAAATAATCTTTCTACCCAAGTGATTTTTCCGGGCTGGGTTGATGAGGAAGACAAGCCC
>CAZHTL010000030.1:0-4900 GCA_964535415.1 uncultured Bdellovibrionales bacterium
ACTGTAGCTCTATCAGAAGCCAGCTTTTGAATTCGGTCTATAATTCGCTCCGCTTTCCATCCCTGCATAAAACCGATCACTGCATTCAAAAAAACGATAACCAAAATTATCACTACATCACGTTTTTCCTGAAAAACCAAAGCTAACCCTGCCGCCACCAGCAATATCCAAACCAGAACGTCATTGAATTGATGCCCGACCAGCTTCACCCACCGCCATTTCCGCTTCCTTTCAATTTTGTTCGGCCCGTATTCTTTCAGTCTTTTCTCGGCTTCTTCATCTGAAAGACCATTTATATTCGCTCCAAGTCTTCCCAAAACCTCCTTCATACTCAAATTGTATATTTGTTTCACCATAACCTTTTGTAGACGTCCGACGTCTACAGCTTGACTTTACTCAAGCAAATACTTTTCGTCTTCCTTTTTTTCTTTCATATATAAGGCATTTTCTTTCATGAATTCGTAGTACTCGTTTTTGTTCTTGAATTGATCGAGAATAACCTTTGTTTCGCAAATTCCCCTATCTCTTTTTTCAATATAATCCAAAAGGCTTGAATATTTCCACCTAAAATCGTCACCATAACCGTGGATGAAATAATTTCTGTTGACGTAAGCCGACAAATAAAGGAGATGCGCATTTGTCCTGATACGAACTGATTTAAACTTTCCCTGAAAAAGCACTCCCGATCTTTTATAATGATGATTAAAGTATTTTGTGTAGCCTCCTCCTAGCCTCTTCATAAATTCCGAAATTCCGTTCTTTGTTTTTTGTTTGAGTATAAAGTGAAAATGATTCGGATTTAAACAATAGCAAACAATCTCAACCAACTTTTGTAGACGTCCGACGTCTACAACTCCCTTTCTTTTCAATTGGTTGTGAAGATACAGGCTGTAGATTGGATCCGTGCTGTTAAATTCTTTCATGGATTCAAGAAAGCGAAGGTAATCTTTATCACACAAAAAAATATTCCGCTTGTCCACTCCGCGATTATAGACATGATAATATTCATCTTCCACTAAAACATCTTTTCTCATCACTTCACAAACTTTGTAGACGTCGGACGTCTACAGTTTAATTCGGAAAAGATTTTTTGGCTCACCTCTTCGATTTTTGGCGTTCCGTCAACTTCTATCAGAAGCCCTCGCCGGCGAAAATCCTCAATAACCGGCACTGTTTCCTCTTGATAGATCTTAAGTCTCTTTCGCACTCCTTCCGGCGTATCATCAAGGCGCTGAAAAATTTTAGAACCATCAAAAGGACATCTGTCTTTTTCACTTTGAACATCGATTCCCATTATCAAAGGATGCTGATTCTTTTCGCAAATCCAGCGACGAGAAATTCTTTTGACGGATTCCTCTTCCGGAATGTTCACCAGAATAACAGCATCAATTTTTCTTCCAAATTCTCTGAGTGCGTTCTCAAGATATTCTTGTTGATCCCTGCGTCTGGGAACTCCGTCAAATACAATTCCCTGTTCGCGAGGAATGTCTGCTAGTTTTATATGGAGAACTTTTTTGAGGATTTTGTCATCAACCAACTCTTTTTTGACATTAATAATTTCATGAATCTTTCTTCCCAGTTCGGTATTTGTTTTTGCTACCTCACGCAAAAATTTTCCCATCTCAATGTGCTCAAGATTATATTTTTTAGCTAATATTTCCGCCTGCGTCCCCTTACCTGAACCTTGAGGACCTAAAACAATTAAATTCATAGTGAAAATATTGAAAAATTACCTTGTAGACGTCCGACGTCTACAAGGGTATTTTATCACAAGAATCATTCCTTGACAGCCCCCCCTGAAGGTATATGATGAAGTTAATGCGTAACTAGTAATCATTAATCATTAGCGCAAAATTATGAACCAGAAAGTTCTAATTTGGGTTTTGGTAGTCTTGGTTGCTGTTTTAGCTGGCACGGCAATCTATTTCGCGGCGCAAAAAAATGCTTATGCACCAGCTCCAAGTAAACCAAGCACAAGTCAAGCTACATCCACTAAACAAAATGAAAATCAGGCAACAAGTCAGGGCTCAAATTCAACTCTGACACAAGACCAAACTACTCAAACCGCCCCAGCAAGTAAAACAACCAATTGGAAGACTTATACAAACAAAACCTATGGATTTTCCATTAAATTCCCTAACTCTTGTACCTATACCGAATCAAATTGGAGCGAAGGCGAAATGCCCGGTGATGTAATTTTTTCTTTATTTTTTGACAATGGGGAATGTGCTTCAAGTGAAGAAGTCACACAAATGTACCTTAATGTAGCTAAGGGTGGTTTAATAGAACTTCCTCCTCCAAACGGAATGGATCCTACAGTAACTAAAGATATTTACATTGCTGGCCGAAAAGCCAAAAATTATGATAATGAAGCATACGTTGTTTCCAATGGAAAATATCGTTTTGAACTTGTTGCACCAGAAAAAAATCAACAAAAAACTATGGAAGAAATTATCAAAACGTTAGAATTTATGTAGAATTTATAGAGTAGATTATAGTCAGTAAAAAAATAATTCTGGGTCTTGTCTCAAAACGTCCAAAAACCTCACCTTTGTATGAGATTCTTGTAAATACTTAAGAACATCTAATTTCTTTCCATCTAGAAAGAAGAAAGAAGCTGAACTTCCATTATGAAAGTTCAGCTTCTAATTTGGCTTGAGTCTTTAGACGTCCGACGTCTACAACCTCACTTTCTTTCTTCCAGCTTCACCTGAACTGTTTTTTCCTCGCCTTTGTGCCAGATTTTGAGGGTAACTGTGTCACCTACATTGTATTTGGCAATCAAATCAGCTAGTTGATGATCCTGATCAACTTTGGTTCCATTTACTTCAAGAATAATATCATTTTCCACAATTCCCGCCTTGTCCGCCGGACTTCCCGGAACAACTGCAAAATCGGTCATTTTTTGTCCCCGAAGAATCAGCGCGCCGTGGTCATAAGGTAAATTGTTTTCCTTTTGAATTTCTTTTGTCACCAGCGTATAGCGCACGCCCAGATAAGGCTGAACAATTTTTCCCTTAGATTTCACACTCTCAATATCTTTTTTCACTAAGTTTACCGGCAAAGCAAAGCCAATATTCTCTGCCCCTTGCGCCATTGCCACATTCACCCCAATCACTTGCCCGGAAATATTGAGCAAGGGACCACCTGAATTTCCCGGATTGATAGCCGCGTCGGTTTGAATCACTTCGGAAAGCTGTTCTGCTCTTCCTAAACCATCTCCAGCCGTCACGTTTCTCTTGAGACCGGAAATAATTCCCTTGGAAACTGTATTTCGAAATTCACCCAATGAATTTCCAATGGCAATAACCGTTTGACCAATTTTCAAGTTTCCTGAATCTCCTAGTTCTAAAACGGGCAAATTACCAGCGTTAATTTTAAGAATGGCTACATCATTGACTGGATCAATGGCCATTACTTGAGCTTCATACTTTTTCCCATCGTTTGTCATAACGGTGTAACTGGCGCTTTGATCAGAAACAACATGCTTGTTTGTCACCACCAATCCATCTTCTGAAACAATAAAGCCTGATCCCCCACCAACTTCCTGTTTTTCTGTCTCGTTATCTTGATTATCACTATCTTTTTTCCAGCGAAATCCAAAGGGATTAAAAAACGGATCAAAATCAAAAGGATCGGAGAAAAAATTCTGGATTTTGGGAATATCTTTTGAAATTATGATGCTCACCACCGCTGGAGAAGCTTTTTCCACCGCTTTTGTCACAGCTGATTCTTCGTCCGGAACACTGATTGTTTGCCCGCTGGTATTTGTGCCTTGTTGTTCAGTTTTTTTTAGCCCCCCAAAAAAATCGAGGCTGAATTTCCCCTGCCCGAGATTTCCGGCCATAAAGCCGAAAAGCGCTCCAAAAAAAGAAGAGAGAATAAACGTAACGATAATAACCGCGACCAGAAATTTTTTGTATGTTTTTACGATTTCCTTGTTTTCTTGATTCAGCATAAACTTCATGGAAAAACTAAAAGCTAAAAGTTTTTACATTTGGGTTGTTGTTTTTAGTTTTTCGATTTTAGATTTTAGTTTTCTATCGATATTGCATTCGCTGGGCAACTTGAAACTACCTCGTTACAATCGCAATCTTTGCAATCGTCAGCGATCACCTGCGATTTTCCGTTTTCTACTTTGAAAACTTGGGGGCAGAGAGCCTCACAGGTTCCGCAACCAATGCAAAGCTCTTGGTTTACTTTGGGTTTGGGCATAGATTCTTTCTTACAAATTATTATTACGATACATAAAATTATATTATTTCAGCTATGACAAATTTAAAATACTTAATAGTTTATATCCACCACCAATAAATGACATTCAGCTTCAGAACAAACCCTGGACTCTAAAATGAATTACATCAACCAAAGTAAATGCGGGGTAAAATAAATACGGGAAGTTAATAAATAACGCAGCTAACCAACTATATATATGCTAAATCTACCAATCTCTTCCAATTTTCCTCCACTTCCTCCTGCAATTGAGCGATTACTTTTTCCCCGCCCGGCCGAAAGAGATGCTTGAACCTCCCTTGAGTTTTTAAAAACTCTACAAGCGGCTTGGGGTTTTCGGTCGCCCAATTTATTTTATATACTCCATTTTCATATTCGTAAAGCGGCCAGAAGTTTGTTTCGGTCGCCAATTTTCCTACATTTACATATTGCGAAGTCGGAAATTTCCACAGATTGGTGCATGGCTGAAGCACCAGCAAAAATCGCGGGCCTTCTATTGAAAAAGCTTTTTTAGCTTTATTTTTCAGGTCAGCCAGGTAAGCAACATTGGCTTGAGCCGCGTATTTGATATGATGGGCTATCACAATCGACATCAGATCTTTGCGCTTTTCTTTTTTGCCGAAGCTAAACTTTCCGGCCGGAGTTGTTTCGGTATCCGCGCCATAGG
>CAZHTL010000031.1:0-5169 GCA_964535415.1 uncultured Bdellovibrionales bacterium
CAATATACTCTCTGGCCAAAAGTCCACCCATGGAATGAGCCACAATATCCACTTTGGGCCAATGGATTTTTGTTAATACTTCATCTATCTTTGCTTTTAATTTCTTGGCATTTTCTATATTGCTGTCACGCCATTCATAAGGAAAGGTGAAAAGATTTTCTTCGGGAATATATCCATTGGCAGTAAATTCAGCATAAAGATTGTCATAGGTGTGAAAAATAGGATCGATTTCCATTTGGTTGTTTTTCTCCCAAGAACCCATTATTCCGGGAACAATGATCACGGGATCATGAAAATCTTTGCGGATTGCACAATTAGAGGCATTAATGTTTCCTTGGATTTTGTCTGGAAAGCCATCCCACCAATTGTATTGAAAATCAGGCTCTCCTTTTGAATTGTCATACCAGACATTAAGATTTGCGTTTTCTTCGAAAGAAGAACGATTGATGATAACTTCGCTGAATTGCCAAGCTTGATTTTTTATGGTTATGGCATTGACATTGTCTTTAAATTTGCACTTTTGGCACTCAAAATAGCTATTGTTTACATCCACGGCTCCCAGGTAAATAGGCGAGTTTTGAGCTAAAACCTTGTTGAAAAATTGTTTTTCTGCAACTGGAACGCTTCCTTCAAAAGTAAACCCTCCTCCGCTAAGCTCAACATTTTTGAAAATTCCAACACTTTCGTTTTCCAAGATGATGGCGGAGAAATTTTCTTCTGAGGGTTTATGAATGTTTTTGAATTTAACCGGTTCTTTGACCGTCCCCTCGACTGAAAAAAAACCTTTATCACTGCGGATATATCCTTTGTCAAAAGTGATAGTTATTCCCTTTTTGACAGTAAGTTTGGCGCCTGGCCGTAAAAGAACTTCCCCGGAAATTGTTCTGTCAGTTTCCCAAATCTCATTTCCAGATATCTCTTGAGAAGCGCGCGCGTTGTAGGGGAAAAATATTATTTTATCTAGCCTTAGCGGTGCAAAAAGAAAAACAAGTATTATCACAGTAATAGAGATTAACTTGATTTTTCTCATTTTTTTGATTTTGCCAGTTTATAAACTGCATAAATATTTAAAAATGGCCAAACAATCACGGAAAAATATTCTAACCACAAAAAATGATATACTCTAAATACTTCAGATCCCGTAAAACTGGCAAGGAAAAAAATTATGTTCCCCAACACAGAAAATACCACAATTGCCAGAAGTTTGCGTTTAACAAATGCTAACACAATCAGAGAAATAACGAAGGAAACTCCCAGAAAAAAAAGGATGATCTGCAAATCAATTTTAGGACTGCCAAAGAATAGCATATTTTTTCTCCCAACCTCGGCGTAGTTTTTTGAGTTTTGGCCTCACCTAGATTGGTTTTGGTTAAAAATTATTTTAGAGATCAAATCTCTAAAACCTAAAAAATCGCTAATATTTTACTATCCTCGACCGTAATAAACTCGTATTACGGTAATTTTTTCTTTTTCATTTTGATTTTAGCTAAAGATTATAGGCGGCGATTCAATTCTTCAAAAGCCCTCGGGAGCAGTATATTCACAAAAACATAAATGTATATCGCCAGGATTAATATTGAAATAAAAAGAGAGATAAAAAATAACTTAATATTGATTTGACCGTAAATTATTTTTGTAAAAATAAAAGGAGAAATTATAACAAGAAAATGCCCAATCATTATAGAGTCAAAGCCAATATCATACCAATAATAGTATAAATCTGCATTAACTTTTGCAAAAAAATCGCTCAAATAATCATCTAGCCAAAATATATGAAATATTAATATCCCCACCGTTGCCAGCGTGCTGTAAAAAACATAAAGTTTCCTGTCTTTCCGATACAAAAATTTTAGCCAGAAAAAGGGAGAAATAATAACAAAAGTCATAAAAAGCGTCCCAATTAATATAATGACAGTTTTCATTTATTATTTTTCACCTCACTCCACAAAATTTTGTTTTCAGGATGCTGGTATAACTGAAATGGATTATTTTCGCGGAGATTGGTTTTGGTTAGTGATTTATACTCAAAGCAAGTCAACTCTCAAAACTCACTAAAGCAATAATCCCATTACCGGAATATTTAAGATTATTCCACGAAAAACCGGCGCTTGAAAAAAGAGCGAGAAAGAAAAAAAGAAAACAGATAAAGACAGCAGAAATTTTGTATTTGTGTTTCAGCACAACTTAAACTAACTTAAAAACTAAAATCGAAAATCTAAAAATAACACCTAAAATTTAAAAGCTTTTAGTTTTTCACTGTAGTTTTTCGTTTTTTAGATTTTAGCTTTTATATATTTTCGGCTACTTTTGGCTCAAGTTTTTTGAAAACGAAAAGGCTGATGAAAAACAAGATAATTATGAGACTACTAAAGACGCTAATTTGCGCAAAAGTAGGATAGTGATTTTCCGTGAGAGCCATTTTGTTGAAGTGAATGATGAACCCAATGGGATTGGCAAGAAGTATCAGATGGTATTTTGCCGGAATGATTTGCAAGGGATAGACAATTGGCGAACCATAGAAAAGGGCTTGAATAGCTACTTCCCAAATTTGGGAAAGATCTCGAAATTTCACATAAAGCGGTGCGGCGATAAAAGAAAAAGAGAGGATTAGCAAAAAAGTGAGAAAAATGAAAAACCCAAAAGTTGCAATAGCTGGTAATCCTGGCCAAAAACCATACCAAGCAAAAAAGGCGGCTATAACAATCAAATTCATAATGAAAATCAGGGTTGCGTTTACAGTAGAAGCAACGACAATTGTCCAACGAGGAACATAAATTTTTGTCACTAGCGAAGATTTACTAAGAAGCGAATTGAGACCGGCCATCGTTCCTTCAGAAAAGAAATTGAAAAGCATAATGGAAACAAGAAGCTGAAGAGAAAAATGCTGAACGCCGGAATTTTTGGGATTGAAGATAGTTGAAAAAACAAAATTGAGTATAAGGAAAGTAAGAAGCGGTTTCAGAAGCGCCCAAATATAGCCTAGAATCGAACCGTGGTATCTCAACTTAAAATCAGTCCGAGCCAGCGCCCAGACTAATTCCCAATAATTTTCGTGCCTTTTGGCCATTATGTCCCTTTTCTAAGAAAATTATTTGAAAGACAATACTTCCAGAACTGTCATTGACCTAAATTTAAATCAAAACATTTTTGGGTAGCAATTTTTCAGTTCTTTTAGTAAATCAAAAAGACAAGACAGCCGAAAAAATCTATCAAACAAAACTTTCACGACTGAACCTTTCCCGCACAAGTTTTTGCCGGCATCACAACGTCTGCCTTATCTGAATGCAATCAAAAGCCTCAAAAAGCAAAAAAGGTTGGGCGGGCTTTAATCTTAAACCAAATCGTGCGCGGGGAATTTTAACCCTCGCTTAAAAAATCGGACTTCTGTGTCTTCAAGCTCAAACATCTCTTTGAAATAAGCTACCACTATATCTTTGTCCATTTCATCCTTGCAAGTATAAGCATCAATACTCACGAACTTCTTTTTGGGGAAAGTGTGAATACTGATGTGGGATTCAACAATCATCACAAACCCTGAATATCCCCCGCTGTCTTTCATATTTCTAGGCTCGGCGTATTTTACAATCGGCTCTGTCATTTTTTCCATTCCCAACTTGCCGGGAAGTTCATCCAACGACCTCCTGACCAATTCGGGATTGTTGAGCTTCTCTGGATTTCCCCCGTATCCATCGAGAGTAAGATGAACGCCAAAGTGGCGAGTACCTCCTCCCTGATTAGAGTCTTTCATCTTTTGTGTCCTCTGTTTTTGGTTTAATAATTAAATTTTGTAAATTTTCACTAGTTACGAATTTTTTTACGAATATATCCTACTTTAAAAAATTATGCTTGTGAAATTTATTTTATGGCAAGGTTTATTATCCCTTTTTCTTTTCCGCCTTACCTTTCTTTTTCTTTATTTTTACCTCCATAACCTTTTTTCCTTTATAGTATCCGCAGCTTGAACAAGCCTTGTGTTTTTCAATCATTTTTGAACAATGCGAACACTTCACCAAATTTTTCGGTTTGATTCTAATATTCGCTCTTCTTCGATCTCTCCTTCCTTTAGTATGCCGTTGTTTTGGAACTGACATAATGATAAAAAATTTATCTAATTATTTTTTTCTGATTATGATTCTATAACTTTGAAAATCTTTGTCAAGGAAAAATAATAAAAAAATAAAAAGCTAGAAGTAGCACTATTTCTCAAATAACTTGTTCTGAATAACTTGCGAATTGCTTCTAATTTTGATCGGATAAGTTATTGCTCCTTGCCTCGTTGATTAGGAATTTTTGTCTCTGAGTCGCGCCTTAAGTTTAAGTTAAAACTTTTTCTGTGCACTTCACAAGGACCATGTTTTTCAATCATCTCAAAATGCAACCTTGTTCCATATCCTTTGTGGCGCGCAAAATCGTATTGAGGAAATTTTTCGTGAAACTCCATCATTATTCGGTCCCTGGTAAATTTAGCAACAATGGAAGCAGCTGCAATAGAAAAGACAAATTTATCGCCATTAGCAATATTTTCCTGTTTTATCGAAATGTTCGGAATTGGCTGTTGACCATCAATTAAAAGCAAATCTATATCCTCTTTTATTTTTCTTTTTAGGTCAAAGACTGCCTTTTTCATAGCCAAAAAAGAGGCCTGCAAAATATTTACTCTATCAATCGTCTCGGCTGAAGACCAGCCAATTCCAAAAGGAAAACTAGTCGTGATTAAATGGTAAGCCTGCTCCCGTTGCCGAAAAGAAAGGGTTTTTGAGTCACGAACTAGCCTAAAGATAGGATTCTTGACTATTTCTTCTATAATTTCAGGAAAAATCAATACTGCCCCTGCTAACACCGGTCCAGCCAGTGGACCACGCCCAGCCTCATCAATGCCAACGATTATCCTCATGCCTTGCTTCCAATATTTTTTCTCATAATCAAAAGTAGGAAAAATCATTTTATTTTCATCCCCTGTGCAGAAGTAATACGAACGCCTGCCTCCGCCAATTCTGCGGCCCTGTGGGTAGAAAAGCTCGTTAGAAAAATGCTTCTTATTTCTGTTTCGGGAGACTCCCTGCCTGTCGACAAGTAGGCGCTTCCCTAAAAAAGTGATGCCCGCGCGTAAACATGAATGGTCTCATTTATGCCTACTTGCGCTGTAATTAAAATAGTTATATTATATAA
>CAZHTL010000032.1:0-2987 GCA_964535415.1 uncultured Bdellovibrionales bacterium
CGCTACCAGTTCTTTCTTAATTTCAATTTTTTTACTCCAATAGGATATGCACTTTTGTGAATTTAAATCAGGATAAATCAAAACATTCACTCTGATTCTCTCTTGATTAATTCCGCAGATTTCTATCAAAAAATTTTTGAATAGCCTCAATAGTTCACTATCTATATTACTAATTCTCACTCGGCCATTAAAAAAATTTTTATCACCTTCACCCTAATATACTGCGATGCCAAGAAGAAATAGAGGATTATTTTTTAATTTTTCAAAGTCCTTTTTGGCTTCGCTTCCAGCTTTTGCGTATATTTTGCTCCGTTTAATTTTTTTTAGCTTGTTCAAATGTTCCAATCTTTTTTTGCTAATTTCTCTCACTCTCAATGCTAATTGTTTTTCTATGCTCTTAGGCCAATCCAGGCCGCTTAGCCAATACGAAACAGTGCTTTTAGAAATACTTAAAGTCTTGGCTATTTGATTATAGCTCTTTTTTTCTTTTCTTAATTCTATCGCTTTAAGCTTTTTAATTTTCTTCATAAACCTCTGTAGCCGCATGATAATTATACCACAGCAGGGGTTTTAACTGTTAAAGAGCTTTATTTTATGTGTGCCTGGGGAGAGAATCGAACTCTCTACACAAGGATTTTCAGTCCTCTGCTCTACCAATGAGCTACCCAGGCATAAAAACCCAGAAATTGCACAGAATTTATCACTAAACTAACCCAACAGAAAATAATGAGCTTGGCAAACGTAAAGAGAATTTAAAAGTTCTATCTCTCTTTGCGTCTCTATCGCAAAAATTCTTGTTTTTCTAAATTTTCCCTTGTCTTGGGTGGGCGCGAGAGGACTCGAACCTCTGACCTTCTGTTTGTAAGACAGATACTCTAACCAGCTGAGCTACGCGCCCTTTTCGCTCAGTCGTGCCGTGGGGGAGACTCGAACTCCCACGTCCTAATGAACACCAGCCCCTCAAGCTGGCCCGTCTACCAGTTCCGGCACCACGGCAAAACTCTCTAGAATCTTATCCAGATCTACTCTTAGCTTGTTACATATTTTCTTTTTTTTCCTTCTTTTCTTCGACTGATTTTTCACTTCTTTCCTCAGATGTTGCTTCTTTTGCTTCAACCTTATTTTCCTCAGTTTCTTCAGTAACAAACTTATCCAGTTCTTTCGTTTTCAATTTAGACAGCTTGAAGTCTTTGCGTCGAAGATAATAGAGCTTTGATTTTCTTGTTTTAACCCTCTTAACAACTTCGATTTTCTCCACTAAAGGTGAATAGATTGGAACAGTAATCTCCACTCCTACCCCAGAAGAAACTCTTCTGACAGTAACCATTGGAGAAGAGCTTTGCTTTCCCTTCACAGCAATAACTATCCCTTCAAAAACTTGGGTTCTTTCTTTTTCCCCCTCCTTGACTTTTCGGTAAACTTTTACAATGTCACCGGATCGCAATTCCGGCATTTTTCGCGATAGCCGCACTTTTTGATTATACTCTCTTAGCTTTTTCATGCTATTAGACTAAATAAAAAAATAGCTTCTTGCAAGCCTATTTATCATATAACTATTTTTTTCTGCCGTCAATCCGATTTAAAAAATCTTTCATTTCTTCAGGCAAGGAAGAGATAAATTTTCTTCTTTTTCCTTCTCGGTTTATAAGGAAGATTTCTTTTGCGTGCAAAAACATTCGTGGATAACTTTGCTTTTTGTATTTCTTGAAAGTATATTTTGTATCACCAACAATGGGATGACCAAGAAAATGAAGATGGACACGGATTTGATGCATTCGGCCGGTTTTAGGAAAAACTTCTAAAAGAGAATAATCATCCCATTCTTTCAAAACTCTATAATATGTCAGAGAATATCTTCCTTTTCTAACTTTTATTTTTCCCCGAACAAAGGATTGCTTTCGAAAATCTCTCCTTGAACGACCCATTTCTCCCTCGATTCTTCCTTCCTTGTCCTTCAGTTTTCCATGAACCAGTGTCAGATATCTTTTTTCAACCTTTCGATTCTTGAAAAGATCTTTAAGATAGCTAAAGGCTTTTTGGTTTCTGACAACAACAAGCACTCCTGAAGTTTCTTTATCAAGGCGATGGACAATTCCCGGCCTAAGATTTGGTTCCTCGCCAACTTTTTTCAGTTCCGGAAATTTTTCAACAAGAAGATCGGTTAGGGTTTTTTCTTTAGTTTTTATCCCAGCGTGAACCGATATACCAGCCGGTTTATCAACAACAATAAAATCTTTGTCTTGAAAAACTATTTTCATCGTGGATAGGGAGGAATAGGGTGATGCATTTTTTGATTAATTATTTGAGCAAAAAAGATTCATCCCGCAATGTAACATTACGAGGCAAAAATTCCAGGTGTGCCGAGGGGGAGATTTGAACTCCCAAGAGATTTCTCTCACCAGGTCCTAAGCCTGGCGCGTCTGCCAATTCCGCCACCTCGGCGAATAAAACGGCGATAAAGTGCTTATTATGATAGACTCTAATTCTTTTCCGATCAAGCCCGAATAGTCTTTCTCAGACGAGTTACTAAGAGACACTAGGTAAGTCTTAAAAAAGCGCGAAGCCCGGAACTTCGCGCAAGTAAACTTAAAAAACAAGTGGATTATGCCTAAAAACTAGAAGAGTCCTTCAGCCAGCTGTCAATAGCCTGAATAATAACATAGCCCGAAAGACCTACAATCACTCCAATAATAGAATAAATCATAGCTCTTTTAGCAGTTTCCGCTCTTTCTTTTTCCCCAATTGAGGTGAGATAAATAATTCCGCTCACCACAAAAGAAATTATCGCCAAAAAGCCAAAAACGGCCAAGAGCCATTTTGCAAAATTTTCAATTACTGTTTTCAGATCACTATCAGAAGGAAGGCCTGTATTGGAAGGAATAGTTACACCGTTGGCAGAAACTACTACCGACAAAAGATAAAACAAAAACAAAATGGCCAAAAATAATCCAACCAATTTTTTCTTTTTCTTCTTCATACTATTGAAA
>CAZHTL010000033.1:0-6957 GCA_964535415.1 uncultured Bdellovibrionales bacterium
CTGTCTTGGTCGAAAGGCAAGTTGGGTCGCCATTAATTCCCTTTTGAAGAAGAGTTGCAATTTTCCCCGCTTCCCAAATATCAAGACGATTAGAACTTGCCGCCCCGTCTGTCCCTAGACAAACATTCACTCCTGCCTTGATGAGTTTTTTTACCGGCGCTATACCAGAGCCCAGCTTCAAATTGCTCATCGGGCAATGAACAACATTGGCTTTTGTACGGGCAAGAATTTCAATATCCCTATCAGTAAGCCAAACACAATGGGCCAGTAGTGCTTTTTCATCCAACAATCCCAGCCGATCCGCGTATTCTACAGGCGTAAGGCCATTTTTCTTTTTGCAATCACTAAATTCCTTCTTCGTCTCCGCCAAATGAATATGAAAAATAGCCCTATATTTTTTAGCCAGCTCTTTTGCTCTAGCCAAGTTATTTTCCGAAACAGTATAAATTGAA
This sequence comes from uncultured Bdellovibrionales bacterium, assembly GCA_964535415.1. Classification (GTDB taxonomy): domain Bacteria; phylum Patescibacteriota; class Minisyncoccia; order Moranbacterales; family UBA11712; genus CAZHTL01. Next base: position 453 of record CAZHTL010000033.1, read on the forward strand.
TGCGGGGAAACAGAGACACTCACTAGCTCATCGTCTTTGTACTTTTCTAAAAGCCCTTTCGTTATTTCCAGTCCTTCTTCAAAAGTTTTATAACTAGGTGAGGGAAAATCGACTAGTCCTTCCCCAATCAAAACAGGCATATTCATTTCTTTAGACGCTCGCGCCACTTCGTTCTCAAAAAAATACATTTCCGCAAAAACACAAATTCCGTTTTTTCTCATTTCGGCAATCGCCCGTTTTGTATTTTCATAGACAAACTCTGGACTAACTTTCTCTCTTTCCATCGGCCAGATATACTTCTCCAGCCAATCATGAAGCGGCAAATCTTCAGCTAGTCCCCGAAAAGCCACCATTGCCGCGTGAGTATGCGCATTGACAAGCGGAAAAGAAAACTTTTGTTTTATAGTTGCCATAAAACCAGTGAGAGGTTTAGCCTTTACAATTATCTTCCGCAGCACTTTTTGTATTTTTTCCCGCTTCCGCAAGGACACGGGTCATTGCGACCAACTTCGTTTTTGTTGCGAATGGTTTGGCTACTTCCCGAAGCAGACTTTTCCTCTTGGGTCTTTTTCGCCCTGCCAAATTGAGCTGGTTGTTCCTCGGCTCCTTGATATTTTGCTTCCTCCAAAATATTTTTTTGCGGAGCAGCTTCTTTTTTCAAAACCCCTACTTTGAAGATATTAGTGATAACTGAACTGCGAATAGCCGCCATCAAATTCTGGAAAAGAAGATAAGCCTCTTTTTTATATTCTACCAGCGGATCGCGCTGACCGTAGCCGCGCAGCCCAATTCCTTCCCGCAGATAATCAATGTCATCCAAGTGATTCATCCAAAAAGTATCGATGGAATGAAGATAGATTGCTTTTTCAATCTGACGCATAATGGCAGGTGTAACTTCCTTCTCTTTTCTCCCATAAGCTTCTTTAGCCAAACCCTTCAAAAATTCAATTAGAGCGGCAATCTTTTGAGCATCGTTTACATAACCCTTGGAACGCTTGATTTCAAGAATTTTTTTGAAAGCTTCTTCACCAATCGGAAAAATTTGTCCCAAAGACTTTCTTATCTCTCCCATATCCCAATCTTCAACATTTCCAGCGGTGTGAAGTCCGACAGTTTGTTCAATCTCTTCTTCAATCATCCTCATTATCTCGTCTTTTAGATTTTCTTTGGAAAGAATTTCTCGCCGCTTTTTGTATATCACCTCTCTTTGCTTATTCATCACATCGTCATATTCCAAAACGTGTTTTCGAATATCAAAATTGAAGCCTTCGATTTTAGCTTGAGCGCTTTCAATAGAACGCGAAATAATTTTGTTTTCAATAGGCTGATCTTCGGGAAGACCCAGCCGATCCATAATATTTTTCACCCGATCGCCGCCAAAACGCTGCATCAGTTCATCTTCCAGAGAAACAAAAAATTGCGAAGATCCCGGATCACCCTGTCTTCCGGCGCGTCCTCGCAACTGATTGTCAATCCGTCGAGCCTCGTGCCGTTCCGTCCCAATGATGTGAAGTCCTCCCAGCTCTACTACTCCTTCACCAAGCTTGATATCTGTTCCCCGTCCCGCCATATTGGTAGCAATGGTAACCGCATCCCGCTGCCCTGCTTTGGCAATAATCTGAGCTTCCCGTTCATGATTTTTGGCGTTGAGAACTTCGTGCTCAATTCCTTCCCGACTAAGCATTCCCGAAAGAACCTCTGACTTTTCAATGGCAATTGTCCCTACCAAAACCGGCTGGCTTTTTTTGTGCCGACGTTTGATCTCCTCAATTATCGCTTTAAATTTTCCTTTTTCCGTTTTATAAATCACATCCGGATAATCTTTCCGAATCATTGGCTTGTTAGTCGGAATAGGAACAACATCCAAGCCATAGACTTTAGCAAATTCTTCAGCCGAAGTAAGCGCTGTTCCAGTCATCCCGGCCAATTTTTGGTACATCCGGAAATAATTTTGAAAGGTAATGGTCGCCAACGTCCGGGATTCTTTTTGGACTTCAACATTTTCCTTGGCTTCAATTGCCTGGTGAAGTCCCTCGGAATACCGCCGACCCGGCATCAAACGGCCTGTAAAATCATCAACAATAATAACTTGTCCATCCCGAACCACATAATCCCGGTCACGCTTGAAAAGAATATGAGCCTTCAAGGCTTGTTCCAATTGGTGAACATAAGAAATTTTGCTTAAGTCATAAATATTTCCAATACCTAGCATTTGCTCCACTTTTTCAATTCCCTTTTCCGTGAGAGTAACGGCTCGCATTTTTTGATCCACTCCAAAATCTTCCCCTTCCCGAAGCCGGGGAACAATTTGCGCAAAACGTTTGTAAAGTTTGGTTGATTCGGTATCCGGCGCGCTGATAATCAGCGGCGTTCGAGCCTCATCAATGAGAATTGAATCTACTTCGTCAACGATGGCGTAGTGAAGTTCTCGCTGAACCACTTGATCAAGGCTTTGCACCATATTATCACGAAGATAATCAAAGCCAAACTCATTGTTGGTGCCATAAGTAATATCAGCCGCATAAGCTTCTCGCCGTGAAATTGGCTTCAAATTTTCCATTTCTACACTTACTTCGTCAGAGTCTTTCACTTTCGGCTCGTATAAAAAAGAGGCGTCGTGCTGAATGCTGGCGCAGCTAAGCCCCAGAAAATTATAAATCGGTCCCATCCAATTCAGATCGCGTCTCGCTAAATAATCATTAACGGTTACCACGTGGACACCTTTGCCGGAAAGAGCATTGAGATAAACCGCTGTAGTAGCCGTATGCGTTTTCCCTTCTCCTGTCTTCATCTCGGCAATTTTTCCCTGATGAAGAGTAATTCCGCCCAGAAGTTGGACATCAAAAAGTCTTATTCCCTCCACCCTTCTTATTGCCTCCCGAACCACGGCAAAAGCTTCCGGCAAAATATCATCTAATTTTTCGCCTTTTTTAAGCCTTTTTTTAAATTCATTGGTTTTGGCTTTTAACTCCTCATCAGACAATCTGCTGATGGCTGGTTCAAAATTGTTGATTTCTTCAACCAATGGCTCAATCTTTTTCAATTGTCGTTCGGCCCCACCGAATAAACGTTTTAACAACATATGATTTTTTTTATGACAATACTTAGCTTATCTCATTTGTTGCCCTTAGTAAAGGATTCTGAACAAGACCTAGCCTTCGTTAATTATAGCTATTAAGAAACTAAGTTTCCAGGTATATAACTTGAAAATGAATTACCCAATCGCAGCAAGCTGCGGGGTATTATTACTCTTTGTAATAAAGACAGCCCGCAACTAGCACTACGGACTGCCTTAAAACCCCCTCCCAACTTTTTTAAAAAGAGAAATCTTACTCGTGCTCGTGTTTGTGATGATTTTCTGTAATTTCCTGCCTGATTTTCTTGATAATCATAGCCGCCTCATCCTTTCCTCCCAAGCCAAAAGCCAATCCACCTGCCAAAGCCAACATTGCTACCAGTCCAATGAAGAGAGTGTTAATAAGAGAAGACGCAATTCCCAATTGAACCAGCGCCGCCAGGAATCCAAAAATCAAAATCGCCCATTTGGCAACTGTGGCTAATAAAGTCGCTGAAACAATCCCGGCTACTTTTGTGCTTCCCTTTACCACCGCGTAAACAAAATTAGCCACCAAAAAAGCGGTCGCTAAAATGACAGCCGCCACCACCACGTTCGGAAGATAAAGAATAATACTGTTCAGAAAATCGGTAACTTGATTGAGCTTTAGAATGTCTGTTGCCGCCATCAAGAAGACAAGAATCAGAAACCACTTCACGAGCCCGCCGAGAAACCTAGCAATATTTATCTCTACACCAGCCTTTTTTAGACGAGCTTTGGTTCCGGCTTTTTCCATTGCTTCATCTACCTTTATCATCTTGAAAATGTGTTCCACCACTTTCCCAAGAGCCACCGCTACAATCCAACCAGCCACAAAAACCAAAATTGCGCCTACCAGAGAAGGAAGAAAATTAATAAACCTCTCCCAAAGATTCAAAAGCGACAAAGTAATCGCTTCTCCCCAAGTTTGAACCGTTCCCATTTAATCACCTCCCTTCATTGTTATTTTTATGCTATAATCCCCTATAGTTTGATTATAACACAAATATTAAAAAAACAACACGTCTATGGATAGAACTAAAAACAAGAAATTAATCCATCTATTTTTGAAAAATCCCGGTCGGATTGGATCAGTTACCGCCAGTTCTCCTTTTTTGGGAAAAAAAATCGCCCAAAAAATTGATTTTTCAAAAGCCAAATGCATTGTTGAATTTGGTGCCGGCACCGGAAGCATTACCAAGAAAATCTTGGAGGTTATGCCGCGCGATTGCCTCCTTCTTTGCTTCGAAATTGAGCCGGAATTGGTCCAAAGAATGAAAAAGGAAATTGTTGACCCACGAGTAAAGATAATTCCTGACAGCGCTGAAAAAATTTATATATATCTAAAAAAATACGGTATTCATAAAGCAGATTACATTGTTTCCGGTCTACCTCTCGCTAGTCTTCCTTCCAAAATAACTCGTAGTATCCTGCAAAATACCTACACTTATCTTCGGACTGGTGGAAACTACATTCAATTCCAATATTCACTAGCAACTCTCCGCCAGATAAAATATCTTTTCGATCACGTGGCTGTCAGTTTTGTTCCCTTTAATTTCCCGCCGGCGTTTGTGTATGTTTGTGTAAAGAATTGAATTATTCAAGAGGAATAAAATTTTCATTCTCAAGCCAGTTCTAAAAGTCAATTGACGGACCTAATCCCCTCGCCTTTCAACGACTCCTGTCTTTCCTTTTCAGCTAAAATCTTCTCCTACCACCTGCTCCCAGGGAAACTCTTCCCGGCCGAAATGACCGTAAGCAGCGGTTTTTTTGTATATCGGACGGCGCAAGCCAAGCTTTTCAATAATAGCTTGAGGTCTGAAATCAAAACGTTTCACTATTTCCGAATTGATACTTTTCCCTTTTTCATTGATCGCCTCTACCATAAGCGGCTCAGCTCTTCCAATGGCATAAGCCACCGAAACCAAACATTCCTTGGCTTTTCCTTCCGAAACAAGAGTTTTAGCTACATAGCGAGCCATATAGGCGGCACTGCGGTCTACCTTAGTCGGGTCCTTTCCGGAAAAACAGCCTCCTCCATGCGGAATAAGCCCGCCATAAGTATCCACCATTATTTTCCGCCCCGTCAGTCCCGTATCCGCTTCAAAACCTCCCAATACAAATTTTCCGGTTGGATTAATGAGAATCTCAACTTGGGAAATATCTCCCACGAGCGGTTTTATCAATTTTTCAATCAAAACTTCCCGGATTTCTTCCTGCTTAATACTTTCTTCGTGCTGAGTACTGACTAAAATAGTGCTGATTTTTTGTCCGGTAGCCCCGTCAATTGTTACTTGGGCTTTTCCGTCTGGGCCCAGCCACTCAACCTCGCCGCTTTTTCGAAGATTTTCAAGACCTTTGGTCAATTGGTGCACCAAGACTATTCCTTTGGGCAAAAATTCCGGCGTTTCATCAGTAGCAAAACCATACATAATTCCCTGATCGCCAGCTCCGCCTATGTCTACCCCTTGAGCAATATCCGGCGATTGCTGAACAACATTGACAATCACTTTTATGTCCTCAGGGTAGCCAATTTCCTGATAAACATTCCGAGCCACTTTTTCAAAATCAACCTTAGCCTTAGTAGTCACTTCCCCACCGACAATCAAAAGACCGTGTCCCCCAAAAGCCTCCATCGCCACCCGGCTCATTGGATCTTGCTCAAGACAAGCGTCCAAAATGGCATCCGAAATCTGGTCGCAAACTTTGTCCGGATGCCCAGCAGTTACACTTTCCACAGTGTAGATTTTTGGTTTGTAGATCATTCTTGTCGCCTAAAGCTAAGCTTCGAGAAGTTTCGCCAACTTGTTTGGCAAAAGGGAAAAGCTTAGCTTTGAGAAAAAATTATTAAAACAAAAAACTTTCCCACAAAGGAAAGTATATAATCCGCCATATCTTCCCCTTGCGGGCTAGAATTGGCACCTTCTTCGATGCAACATCAAAGAGGTTGCCGGCAGGTCATCGGGCTAGTTCCCTCGCTGCGCTCTTGATATTTGCCTCAATTTTTACCTTGAGATTTTATATTCAATTGTTTCTTGGCTTTATTATAATTGAACCAAAACTTGAGTCAAGAGCTAATATTTGTTAATATTAATCTGCTGTTCCTTGCTATTGACTAATAGTTATTTAGCTGTATAATTTTTTAGTTGTATATTCATCGGGGGTCGTTAGCTCAGTCGGTAGAGCAGCAGCCTTTTAAGCTGATGGTCGCAGGTTCGATCCCTGCACGACCCACCAAACAGGATTTTGCAAAAAAAATTCCAAATCACAAATTCCAACTATGAAAGATTTTCATACGGGCATGTAGCTCAGCTGGTTAGAGCACTTCACTGATAATGAAGAGGTCCCTGGTTCAAGTCCAGGCATGCCCACCTTAATCTATGATTCATTTCCTAATCTCTAAGATTAGGA
>CAZHTL010000034.1:0-5650 GCA_964535415.1 uncultured Bdellovibrionales bacterium
ATCTTGTTTTCATCCCAGCCTCTGGTTTCTTGAATAACTTCCTTTCCTTCTTCGAGAATTTCTGCCTGCCTTTTAATTTCAAAATCGATCGCTTTTTCAACCGATCGAAAAGAATTCAAATTTTTCACTTCTACTTTGGTCCCTCTTTCCCCTTCTTCTTTTGAAATTGAAACGTTAGCTTCACAGCGCATCTGTCCTTTTTCCATATCCGCATCTGAAATTCCCAGATAGCGCAAAATCAATTGCAATTCCTCGCAAAATTTTTTAGCCTCTTCGGCTGATTGGATGTCCGGCTCTGTGACCAATTCCATCAAGGGAACGCCAGAGCGATTGAAGTCCACCAAACTGAAGTCCGTTCCCTTTTGGTGAATGAGTTTTCCCGTATCTTCCTCAAGATGAATCCTGGTGATACCAATTTTCCTGCTGCCTATTTCTAAATATCCTTTTTCGCAAAACGGCTGATCATACTGAGAAATTTGATAACCTTTAGGAAGATCGGGATAGAAATAGTTTTTTCGGTCAAACTTGGAGACTTTGGCAATTTGGCAATTGAGCGCTAGCCCCGCCCGCACAACAAATTCAATTGCTCTCTCATTAGCGGTTGGCAAGGCGCCAGGTTGTCCTGTGCAAATGGGACAAATGTTTGTATTCGGAATTCGATCCAGACTCAGCTCATTTTTACACGGACAAAACATCTTAGAGTCAGTCTTGAGCTCTACATGAATCTCCATACCAATTGTGGGAATGTATTTCATAATTTTAGCAACCACCTGAGGCGCTTTAGGCGCTTAGGTTTCTAGATCTGAACTTCTCTTCCTTTTGTTGCCACGCGCCCGCCTTGCCACTGACCACGATACTTATTACCTTTGCCCAGAACTTGATGAAAAGTAATATGAACTATTCTTGCACCAAGATCAATTTTAACCTTGCTTTTTCCTAAATTAGCTAACCCAAAAGTCAGCTCCCCGCGATATCCTGGAGCAACTTGTCCATTGAACAAAGCCAAGCCGGAACGAAACAAAGTGGTACGCGGAAATATAATTGCCATTAAATCAATCGGCAAATTGACTTTCTCAATTGTTTTTATCAAATAATAATTTCCCGGCTTAAAAATAAAATAGTTGTTTTTTCCTTCTTCGTATCTTGCCACTGATTTTGTTTTGGGAGTATCTCTTTCTTCAACTCCCAAATATCCCTCCCCTTCTAAATCAAAAACTTCTCCCATTCGCAAATCAAAACCAGCTCCTTCCGGATTTTTCATTTCTCGTTCACATAAATTTTCCACCAATTTTTGTTCATCGACTAGCTGATGCAATTCTTTAATTCCCAAAACCATAAAATTGTCTTTACAAAAAGTCTTTATAAAAATATAAACTTACATTTTTATTCGATTCGTAATCCGCAAAAGTCTTTTAAAATCCGCCGACATTAGCCACTTCTGCTTTGATCGCTGGATGCGGATCATAGCCCTCCAGTGTAAAATCCTCCAATTTGAAATCATCAATATTTTTTACTTCCGGATTCAAAATCATCTTCGGGAAAGGACGAGGTTCGCGCTCCAACTGTTTCTTGATTTGCTCAAAATGATTTGAATAAGCATGGGCATCTCCAAAAAAATGAACGAATTCCCCCGCTTTGAGTCCCGTCACCTGAGCCACCATCAGAAGAAGCAAAGCATAGCTCGCAATATTAAACGGGACTCCCAAAAATATATCGGCGCTTCGCTGATACATTCCTAAATTCAGCTTATTTCCCTCTGTCACTGCAAACTGAAAAATGGTATGACAAAAAGGCGGAACTTCATGCCGATTTTTTTCCGACGCCATCGCGTAAACAAAATCGGGGTTCCAGCCTGAAACCACATAAGACTTCCGGTAGGGTTTTTCCCTAAGCCCTTCGATTACCCATGCCAGCTGATCAATTTCCCGCCCATCGGAAGCTGGCCAGCGCCGCCACATTCGCCCATAAGCCATAATAATGTCTCCCCATTCTTTGACAAAAGGATCATCTGCCGGAAGCTCTTTGAGACGGGCAATGAAATCCTCTTGACTTAGGTCTTTTTCTGGTTCTTTCTCTAAACAATGTTTATGATATCTTTTCCAAGCCCATTCATTCCAAATTTTTACATCCCGATCAACTAAATATTTGATATTGGTGCTTCCACTCAAAAACCACAAAAGCTCTTCAATGATTCCCCGATAAAAAACCTTTTTAGTTGTAAGAAGAGGAAATCCCTCGCTCAAATCAAAACGCATCATCCTTCCGAAAACAGAACGAATAGAAGGTGGTTTTTCTCCTTTCTTTTCATACTCTGCTAAAATCTCAGGCGTAAAAAAAACTTTTTTATCCGAACCGTTTTCCAATATGTCCTTGAGAAGATCAAGATATTGATATTCGGGGTGTTTTTTATCACTCATAATTTTTTTTATTCACTTTTTAATCTTCTTTTTGATGTATTATCTTCTAGAAAATTCTTAAACCATTCCTTGTCTTCGGCACTAAGTTTCACTTGGCGGATTTTTATGTTCGTTTCTTTTACCACTTCCTTCCAGTGCCGATCTCTTTCCACATCCCTAGAATCATAACCAAGCTCATATACTATTTCTTTTATGCCGGCGCTGACCAAAAGCTTAGTGCAAACATAACAAGGAAAAAGAGTTGTGTAGAGTGTTCCTCCATCAACACTAATTCCCTGTTTGGCGGCCATTGCAATAGCATTGGCTTCAGCGTGAATACTGCGACAAAAATCATATTTTCCCGCATCCGGCGCTTTGATGCTTCGCCGATAGCAAGTTCCCTCGTCACTGCAATGCGCCACTCCCGGCATTGAACCATTGTAGCCAGTGGCTATAATTTTTTTGTCTTTTACAATCACGGCTCCCGTCGAACGGGAAAGACAGGTTGAGCGCGAAGCAGCTAGTTTGGCTAAAGCCATAAAATAAGCGTCCCAACTGGGTCTTTTGAACATCGGAGACATAGAAATAAGTCTAGGGAGTCAAATACAAAACGCAAAAATAATACGCCGCTTTAGAGTAAATTCCAAACCTTGAAAATTAAACTCCGCAAAACACATCCGCTACAAAAAAACTAACAAAAAGCACTTCCTCTTAGTGCTTTTTATTATAGCGACTTCTTGACAAAAAGGCAAAAGAAACTAAGCTTAAAATACTCATCAATCTATCAAGGCTATTTTTGTCTAAAGTATTATTCGAAAAACTTTGTAGGCATTTTTAACTAGACAAAAATTTTTTAGATCGGGATAAAACCAGAATGTTCTTAGTAAAACTAGAAAAGCATTATCACTAAAAACAATATGCTAATACTTTTTCACTCTATTTTCATTGGCACCTAATTCTAATATTTATACATCTTCACTTTTAATATCTTCTAAATGTTTTTATCGCTTTTCCATAAGCGATAATTTTCGGCTTTAATTTTTTTGATTTAATAATATATTTCTGTAGCAGATCTAGAGTCTTGCTTTTCTGCATCCAGAATTTTATTTCTCTGAAGTGAACCGGACTGTCGTTTCTTATTTCGATTTCTCCGACAGTTTTGCCGCTAAACTTAAAAATAACTTTCTGATTGTCAAATTGACCGCGCTGTCTGGCTCTTGAATTCTCAACCATTATATTGTTTGCCGGAGTTTTTGCGACCTCCTCACCGTGAAATATGTGAAAGGCTTCATCGTGCTTGATCGTCAAGTAAGTTACTTCACCAGCATTGAAAAACGATTTTTCAAGAAAAGCCTTGAGTGTTTCTTTATTTTTTAGCCTTTCTTTTAACTTTTTCATTGGCTCTTGAAGCGCTTTTTTATACAAAATTTTATTCTTTTTATATTCTTCAAATCTCGCCGGAAAAGCATTTAGGCAAGCCAGAAAAAGCGAACCCAAGCCATTCAGCCTTTTGAAAAAAGAGTCTCTTTCAAACCTCGAGTGGGAATGTAAAAATATCTGCCACTTCTTCTCTCCGCTTTTGACCGAGTGCGTGTCTCCCGACAAATCTACTACGTCCTTTTTGGCTTGAGGATTATTTTGATAATTATTTGATAGCCCAATCAGCAAAGCAAATTCTTTTGCATCGTTATGTCCCGCTTGCCTAACTCTTCTTGCTTGCTCAGATGTCATTGCTCTCCTCTTGATTTTTAAAAATTTTTTCTTAGTCATAAGCTACCCAAGAGGTGGTTTATAAATTAACAACTCATGAGATTTTTTCACGTGATTGCTTCCATTGGCAATTCTATTGAGGCCAATTCTTGTTTCGCCCTGACCCATTGTATATTGCCAGCTGGGTTTATATATTTCATAATCTTTATACCACTGTCTGATTTGCTTGCAATCATTATAAGAAAGAATAAATCCTCCTTGGTGTTTTTTTAACAATCTATATAATTTTTCGTGGTCGAAGTTATTGTGATGAACCGGAAAATTTCTTTGGGGATATATGCCCCGGAACATTTTACTGTCTCCCTCCAAGAAATAAGGCGGGTCAAGATACATAAAATCATCTTTGTGCTTTGGCACCACTTCTACAAAATCCCCCTGAAAAACCTTGAGTTTTTCAACTCTGAAATTTTTCACCTTTTCCAGCATAGTGTTGTATCTCTTTTCATTAAGATAAACACTTGAAGGCCAGCCCAAAAATCCCGGGCCGTAGGAAAGATTGTGATTGAAATAATAGTAAGCCGCCAGCTTATTCTTTTCAAGTCTTATTTCTTTTTTCCAGTGTTTTTTTAGAATTTCTTTTATCCCCGCATAATTTTTTTTGTTTGGCTTCAGCTTTTTCAATTCATTGTAAAGATCTTCCGGCGACTCAATTTGCACTTGCCAATAATTAACCAGAATGTCAAAAATATCATAGCCAATTACTTCAATCCCAAGTTCTTTTGCAATCGCAATCTCGACGGAGCCTCCGCCGATGAATGGCGCAACAACTCTCTTCACGTTTTCTGGAATAAGCTGAATCACATACCCAACCGCCAAGCTTTTTCCACCGGCATATCTCAAGGGAGAGCCTAGATAGCGCTTGTACTTATTTTTAGATGCAGAACAGCTTCTCAAGCCAAGCAAAAAAATATCTTTAGGATTTCCGAAATTTAACTTTCTATTTTTAACTAGAGTTAGTATTTTCTTTTTCATTTTAGACACAAATTAGTAAAAGATATTTCTCTTTTATATTTATATTTATATTATCATCCTTTAATCAATTCTCAAACCCACTACTCTACTCTCACCAGCACTACTACCTGAGCTTTGTCACCTCGAGATTTGGCGCATTTGGGACAAGTAGCATACCAAAAAATGAATTCCTTTGCCGAAAAACCACGGCTCTCGCAATATTTTTTCGTTTCCTTGACCCATTTTTTTATATCCGCATAATTGCCTTCAAAAAGCCGGGTCAAAAACCGGCCAGTCAAAAGTTCAATTCGGAATCTTCCTACTTTTCTAGAAATTGGAATCAAAATTTCCGCTCCCCACATTGTTTCATTGCGTGAAAGAACCATCGGCTCAGCTTGAAGCCCGGCTTCGGAAATTTTTTTCATTCCTTCGGCAATTTTTTTCCCGATATTAATCGGCACATGAAGAAAAGACCGATAGCGAGAAACATAAAAAGGCTTATCCCGCCAGATAAGTTCTTTTTGATCCCACTC
>CAZHTL010000035.1:0-10034 GCA_964535415.1 uncultured Bdellovibrionales bacterium
AGTATAAGCAGTGCAGAGATCATTACCCCTGCTAACAAAAAAAGAGCAAGAGCTATTGAAAAGCCCAGCCGGATAACAAGGCTTATTTTTTTATTAATCAGTCTTTTGTTTTTTTCTTCTTCCGAGAGAAGGTTGATTCTAATCATCGAAGTTTACGGCTCTTTCGGCAAGGCCAATAGCCGTAGCGAAAGGAGCCAGATTCTTTCTCATTTCTTCCGGAGTTTCCTTATAGAGACCAAGTCCCTGAACGGCATCGCCGACAAATACCTCCTTCTTCATCCGCAAACTCAAGTAATTAACAAGGCCGCGAAGCAATGACCCCCCTCCGGAAAGAATCAATTTTTCTACTTTTTCCTTAGGATTGATTGAATCTTCATAAAAACTGATAGATTTTTCTATCTCTGAAATTAGATTTTCAATTATCGGATTGTAGATTTTATAGAGCATATCATCCTCTCGCATTTTCCCTAGCCCATACTTTAATTTCAATTCTTCCGCTTTTTTATAACCTACTCCCAAACCCTTTTGAAGCGCATCGGTAAAAGTATCTCCTCCAATAGGCAAACTGGAGGTAAAATAAGGGACTTGGTTTTTGGAAATGGCAAGGCTAACCACATTTCTTCCTAAATCAGCAATGACTACTGGCTTTTCTGAAAAATTTTTTTCCCTCGTAAGACTCCTAATGGTAGCAATTATATCAGTTTCAATGGCCAAAATTTCAAGACCGGCTAGTTTTACTGCCTCGCTATACTTTTCTACTACTTCTTTAGGAACAGCTACTACCAAGACCTCTTGATTTTTTCCTTGCTCTTCAATAATTTGCCAATCAAGATAAGCCTTGTCTACTGAAATAGGAATGTTAGCTTCGGTTTCCCATTTTATAGCTTCTCCAGCTTCTTTCTTTTCTAATTTTGGAATAGTAATTGTTCTAATAAAAGACTTATTTTCAGGAATAGAGAAAACTACCATCCTGCTTTTTATTGGGTAAGGCTTGGTTGTTTCCAAAAGTTCCCTAATCTCAGAAGCTAAAGCAGAAGCATCAAGAACTTGACCATTCCGAACAATTCCTTTTTTCATGCTTTTCATTCCGCAAGAAAGCACTTTCAGCTTTTTTCTTTTTTTACCAAACATAAAAGCCTTGATCGATTGATCCTCAATTTCAAGACCAAAACCTTGCGGTTTTTTCCCAAGTAGGTTGTAAAGCAAAAGGCTCATCTTACTATATGCTTTCCAAAAATTAATTCGTATATTCGCCCGCCTGTTTTGAAATGCCTTATTGTTAAGCGCGGTATCTACCAAATTTATCTTGTGTTATTTCGTAAATATATGCCTTTAAATAAACGATAAAGCATTTTGGGCAGGTACTAAATTCGCAATTTGTAGAGGTTTCACAGTTCTTCCCATAAGTCAAGCTGATATTTATCTCCGGTGGGGAAAAACGGCGGCGGCCAATAGACCAAATTATTATCAAAATTGAGAATTCGGTCCCGATAACCAGTTCCATCCGTCCAAGCAAAGCCATAACGTTGCTTAGTAACAATCGAGCCATAAACAGTAATTCTGCTTCGATGAACATAATCCACCGGTGAAAGCGGCCAAGTGTAGTGATTGCGACCTACTCGTCCTCTCTGCGCCAAAAGAGCGGCATCGATCTCCAAATCGTCATCGCTATAAAGACCAATAGAAATATTATTTTGAGCAATAAGCCCTAAAACATCTGGTCCATCAGCGTCATTTCCTACTTTGTCGGTATATAAAATATCGTGCTCGATATAAATATCTTTATAGACTGGAGTAGGAGAAAGATCCGCTGCCACGATAGTAAGATGATCTCCGTCGATTGTTCCTTCTACCCAAGCAAAATTTTCCACAAATACAATGCCATTGGACGGCATCGGATAATTCTCGGCTGGTTTTTCGCTATTTATCTGATAACTACTGGTATTATAATCCAAGACCATACTTACATCTAGAGTGTGATTCGGCTTAAGAACAATGTGATAGCCTCGCACCGGCACTTCAACATCCTGACACTCCCAAACCCACTGCCACCGACCGCCAATTCTCCTTCTTACCCAGTTACACTGTTGAATAGTTGTCATTGTTTGTCCAAGATATAAGCCCTCGGCAATTGACTGCTCCTTCATTAAATTCAGGTCGGCAACAAGAGCATTAAAGTTTTTTTCTGGCGCGGGAAAAATTCGCCCGGCTTCAAAAACATCCGGTCGATCCGGGACGAGATTGGGAGGAAGCGGATCAACAGGAGGAACATGAGTATGAACCCCAAACTCATTGGGACCACTGTGATCTGGATCATCATAATCAGGAACAAGACTTGTGATTGTGTTGTGAGCAACACCATCAAATCGAATACCTTTGTTAGAATGAATCATTCCAAAAACTTCAGTTCCTTCCCCAAAGCGCATAAAATCATCTGCCACCACCGCATATTCGCACCAAGCTGGCTGACGAAAACGAACTTGGATTGTTCTCTTCACCTCGGGCATTTTATATGTCCAGCCGGTTGATTTTACTGTCACTATCGTTGAATCAACTCCCGGTGCTTGCACTTCCAGTCTGTATCTTCCAAACACCCCTCCCTCCGGATCATTGAAGTCGACTTCATAGGGAGTGTTTACCCCTAAGACATTCCCACTTTCCCAAAATTCTCGCTTTTGCTGAATAGTTTTTCCTTCAACGTTGTGGGCTAAATACCAACGGTACCAATAAATCCCCGCTTCCGCCACCTGAAAAGCTCCTTCTCGCGCCGCAACTCGCCGACTGGCTCTATCTTGAGAGATGATAAAAGAAACAAGACCAATAAGGATTATCGCTCCGATTGCGGAAATAATGATGATGAAGATTAAAGCAGAACCTTGACTGTTTTGGTGTGTTTTAGACTTCATGGTGTTTGTTCGTAAATCCGTGATTTGTTGATTCACATAAGATTCGCAGATTAGCATCACTTTTACCAGTTATCTTTCAAATTCCTCATTTCAACATACGATTCCAACCGAATATTGTCAGGAGAGCGATAGGGATCCAGATTGAAAAAAATATCCACCTTGACAAGTCTGATTTGATTGATCTGGGTTACTGGAGTAGCTAAGGGATTATTGATCTGATCTTGGGGATAATTTGAATTGTAGTATGAAAACAAAGGTTCATCGGCTTCGTTTTGGATGTGCTCGGCAATTACCGAAACAGATTGATCATCAACGGGGTAAACCGGCGGTATGCCGCTGGGCTTGGTAACCCCCTTCTTTATAGCTTTGTCTTCAAGATAATAGTGAACTCTTTCTGTGACATTGTCTTTGTCAATATCGGAATAATAAACAAAATCAAAATCATCAGCGCTCACAATTGGATAAGCCCCAGAATCAGCTTGTCTTGCCCGCCGAATCTCCTCAATAATCACTTTCATAGCCCTTTGGGTTTCATTCACGGACATTCCCTGCTCCATTGAAAAGCCATAACGTTTATAAATTTGACTTAAGAGAAAAACTGATCCGCTCATAATCAAAACAAAGACAAAAATAGCTATCAGCATTTCAACAATCGTCAAACCGCTTTGGAAAAAATTTTCTTCTTTTTTCAACATTCAAAAAAACAAGACTTAGGGAACAGGAACTAGATTCACTTGGGTTTGGGTTAGTTGATTGACTGCAATCGAACTGGAATAATTCTCATAGCCATTTACTGTCACTTCCAGAGTATAATTACCTGAATTGAGGATAGTGGGCGGATCGGTATTGGGCGGAAAATAAACTTGCCCCATTTGCCCTGTCACAAGCGTTGAATCAAAGTCAACACCATTAAAAAGCCGAACACTTGCTCCGGAAACAGCTAGATTAGTCTGAGAATCTTTCACGGTAACTATGAGAGAATTTTCGGTGTTGCTGGCAACAATTAAATTAACTTCCCGGCTTTGACCTGGCTCTAATGCTAGAGGAAAATCAACATCCGATCCGATAAGAGTATAACCCGGTTCATTGAGAGCAATATTATATTTCCCGGGAGGAATATCTGTAATACTAGCTTCTCCATTAGCGTCAGTTGAATGATTTTCATTATAATTTGTCACGTCATTGCCGTCGGGGACAGTTTTTCCAATCACTCGTCCTCCCGCTAAATTAAAGTCCATGTTAGGAAAAGCTTCATCTTGAATATTTTTTGAAAAGACGCGCAGATCAGCCAATTTGTCTATAATTATAGCTTTGGTATTGAGCTGATTTTCAATTACGGAAGCATGAGCATCCGTCGGATCAAAAGAAGGAGTTTCTGGATAAGGAGGAAGAGTAGTCACTGACTCGTAGTTATCTTTAGAGACACTTATTTCATAATTTCTGTCTCCGGCCGGCATACCGCCTAAAAGAACCGAACCGTAAGAATCGGTAAAGGTATTTATATTAATAGGCGGATTAAGTTCATTGTTGACAATATTAACCTCAGCGCCAGCTATTCCAGCCCCTGTTCCATCTAAAACATTAAGGCGAAAAGTTCCTCCCCCCACATTAGTTTCCACCCCATTGGGAACAAATTTTGAAACAGCCTTGACTCCGCGATCGAATTTAATTCCTGCCCAAGTGACTTCAATTTTAACTTCTTTATAGTCAGTATTAATCATGTTCTCATCTTTATCTCCGATACCATCTTGGGCATCATCGACATAGCGAATAAACGTATGAACATTAAATTTTTGATTGCTTTTCCAAACCGTTTCATTTTGGGGAATAGATCCAGCTGGAACCCCGCCTATGGTCCCGATATCCTTATAAAGCATATTTCTGATTATCTCCATCTTTTCATTGGCTAGCTCTGCCGCCGCAACCCGATGCTTAGATTGAGCTAAAGATTTCAAGCCCGCCGAAAAAGACCCGTAAATCGTAATCGTAACTATGGAGAAAATAAAAATCGCCGAGATTACCTCGATGATTGAGAAACCCGATTTCACATATTGCCTCTTGTAAGGTAAAAAAAATTTTTTAGCCTTCAACATTTGGATTTTCGTTTTGTTTTACATTTACATTTGATCCATAATCGAATACATTGGCAAAATCATCGAAATAGCAAAAAAACCCACCACAATACCAATAATCACCATTAAAACCGGCTCAATAATTGAGGAAAGGTTTTTGGTCATTTGATCTATTTCTTCCTCATAGAACGAAGCCAGGTTAGTCAAAACATCGGCTGTTTTTCCTGTTTCTTCACCCACTTCTGTCATTTGGATCGTAAGAATTGGGAAAAGCTTAGGAAATCTTGAAAGTTCTTCATGAAGCGTTTTCCCTTTCTGGACTCCTTCGCTGATTTCCAAAAAAGCGTTTTTATAAAGATTGTTTGTTAGCGTCCGGGAAATAATTTTCAATGATTCAACTACTGGTACACCACTTCTAGTAAGAGAGCTATAAATTCTTGCAAAACGAGCATTGTTGACTTTGATCATCATTTTCTTAATCACAGGAAGCTTAGTAAAAACAAGACTGGAAAATTTTTTCCCAAAAGATGACTTGAAAAAAAGAACTAGCATCGCCACAATTCCAATCAGGGCCGCTCCAACCGTGATTTGATGCACTGCCATATAGCCGCTGACCGCAATAATCAGACGAGTAGAAAAAGGAAGAGTAGTTTGAATATCCTCAAAAACAGTAGTAAGTTTTGGCACAACAAACATCATCATCGCTACTCCTATACCAATCATAACCAAAAGAATCACGGAAGGGTAATACATTGCTCCCTTTACCCGACTCAAAAGATTATGCTCTTTTTCCAACTGATCAGCCAAAAGCTTCAAAACTTCTTCAAGGTTTCCGCCCACTTCCCCAACTCTAATCATATTCACGGAAAGTTCATCAAAAACTGGGTGCTTAGCCAGGCTGTCTGCTAGACTATTTCCCATTTTAACCTCCTCTTCTAATTTTCCAAGAAGAGACTTGAATTTTTTGCTTTTAGTTTGGTTGGAAATAATATTCAAAGCTTTCGGAAGAGAAAGGCCCGAAGAAAGCATGATGCTCAGATGTTGAGCAAACATCATTTTATCTTTCAGAGATATTCCGCCAAAGCTGGGTATTTTGAACTTTCTTTCTTTTTCTTCTCTTTTTTGAATAGCTGTCAAAAAATACCCTTCTTCCCGAAGACTTTCCGCAATTTGACGCTCATCTTTCCCTTCTATTTCCCCGCTTTTTACTTCCCCTTTCAAATTTTTGGCAACATAGAAGTAGAGAGGCATAAATTTGGAATTCCAAGTTAAGCACCAAATCTAAAACGCTGTGATTAATCATTTGAATTTTAAGAATCCATATTTGTTTTGGATTTTGAGCTTTGGATTTTGACTTAACTTCATTCCTTGGTTACTCTCAATATCTCCTCAATGGAAGTGATCCCCTGCATTGCTTTTATCAACCCATCTTCTATCATTTTAACCATACCCTCCTTTTTCGCCTGATCTTCAATCTCGTCACTGGTAACCCTTTTTGAAATCATTTGAGAAATTGTCTCCGATACCTCCAAAACCTCAAAAATTCCAATTCGGCCCTTATAGCCTTCCTGCCGACACCGGGAACAGCCCACCGGTCGATAAAAAGTAATTTCTGACCAACCTTCTTCACCTTTTTGAGAATCATCTAAAATATTATTTTGGCGAGCCAAATTAAGTACCCTTTCCAAATCAAGCTGTCTTTGAAAAGAATCCATGATTTCTTTGTCCAAGGCATAGCCCTGCCGGCAATCGGGACACAATCGGCGCACCAGACGCTGAGCTATCACAACATTAATTGTTGAAGCAATAAGAAAAGGTTCCGCTCCCATGTCAAGAAGCCGTGGAATAGCACCAGCCGCACTGTTAGTATGAAGAGTGGAAAGAACCAGATGTCCAGTCATAGCCGCGTGAATAGCCATCTCCATTGTTTCGTTATCGCGAATCTCTCCCACCATTATGATATCCGGGTCCTGCCGAAGAAGCGCTCTCAAGCCCTGAGAAAAAGTTAGCCCAATCTGAGGGTTAACTTGGGTTTGATTAATCCGCGGCATTTTGTATTCTATCGGGTCTTCAATAGTCGATATATTTACCTGAGGTGTATTGAGAATATCCATCACCGTATAAAGAGTAGTGGTTTTTCCTGATCCAGTGGGACCAGTCACTAAAATCATCCCATTAGGGCGTTTAATGGCTTTATGAACTTTTTCCAGAGAAGCCCCCCAAAGCCCCATCGCCTCGAGGGTAAGGCCTTTGGAAGATTCGTCTAAAAGCCGCATTACTATTTTTTCTCCAGAATAAATAGGAAGAATTGAAACCCGAAAAGCAACTCGGCGCCCTTCCTGCTCAATTTTGAAACGGCCATCTTGAGGAAGACGATGCTCGTCCAGCTTTAGATTGGAAAGAATTTTTATCCGCGCCACAATCCCATCCATAACAACTTTCGGCAGTGACATTGCGTCATGCAAAATCCCGTCAATCCGATATCTCACCCTGACTTCCTTTTCATCTGGTTCAATATGAATATCGCTGGCTTCTTGAAGAATGGCGTGTTTGAGAAGCGTATCTACAATTCGAATGACTGGGATGTCTTGAGCAACTTTTTCAAGATCACTCTCCCCCGAGACAGCTTCGCTGCTTTTTTTGATAATATCGCCAAATTCAGCCTTGAGACTTTGCTCATATTGCTTTAGAGCGTTCGCCATTCCATTTTCCGTGGTGAGGCAAGGGGAGATTTTGAGTCCAGTTTTTTTTCGAATAAAATCAATTGTCTGAACATCCTCTGGATTGAGCATTGCTACCTTAAGCTCCCAATTGGTTTTTTTAAAAGCAACGATTTTATACTTCTTAGCGATTGGTTCCGGGATTATTTGAAGAATTTCCTTTGGAATAGACTCCTTCTCAAGATCCACAAAGGGAATTCCTAAAATATAAGCATAAAGCTGGCGTAGTTGATCACTGCTAATAATCTTTTTTTCTACTAAAAGGTTGCCAAGGAATTTGCCAGTTTTTTGGCTTTCTTCCATCTCTTGTTTGACTACTTCGGCTTTCACTATCCCAGAATCTAAGAGAAAACTTTTTAACCTTTCGCTATCAACAAGCATTTTTGTTTTTTTGGCTTAAGACAAATAATGAATTTCTGATTGATCGTAATAAACTGCAAAGGCTTATTATTCGTAAGGAAACTTCTCGAGCTTACCTGCCTACCAGCATAGCAGACACTGGTAGCGTTCTGCGTGGGAGAACAAATTAAATTTATTTCAGAATTGCTCTTACTTTTTCTACAATATCTTTGAGACTAAAGTCCGACTTTACCAGATAACTGTTAGCTCCGAGATCTAAAGCCTTTTGGATATTGTTGACTTCCTCCAAATTGGTTAGAACCAGTACTGGAATGTTTTTGAGGGCTTCATCTTTTTTTATCTCCGAAAGCAAATCAAAGCCATCTTTTTTGGGAAGAATGATGTCAAGAAGAACAAGATCCGGGCCAAAGCTTCTAATTTTAGCCAAACCCTCTTCTCCATCAAAAGCGCTTTCTGTTTCGAAACCTTCTTGTT
Source organism: uncultured Bdellovibrionales bacterium (assembly GCA_964535415.1). GTDB lineage: Bacteria > Patescibacteriota > Minisyncoccia > Moranbacterales > UBA11712 > CAZHTL01. The sequence continues at coordinate 8,533 of CAZHTL010000035.1, forward strand.
GAATGATTTCGACTAAAGCGCTTTGGAGAGACCGGTCATCTTCAATAATTAGTATTTTCTTTTTTTCTTGTTCTGACATTTTCTTAAAGATTAATTAATTAACTCTTACAATAAATTTCCGACAATCTAAGTCAAAGACTTCTTTTGAGTAGTAGGCAAGCTTACATAAAAAGTCGAACCTTTCCCCACCTCGCTCTCAAACCAAAGCTTTCCTCCCAAATTTTCAACAATGGCTTTGGCTAGATAAAGGCCAAGGCCTATTCCGTCTGTTCGGTAACGAGCTTCATTTGCACTTCGGAAAAATTTTTCGAAAACTTTTCTATGCTGATAGCGGGGAATGCCAATTCCCCAATCTTTTACAGTCAAAAGCATTTGTCTGCCCCACAATTTTAAATCAATTTCCACTTTTCCTTTTTGGCGAGAATATTTGATCGCGTTGTTTACCAGATTTCTGACAACAGTTTTTATTCCAGTCGGATCCACAAAAACCGGAGGCAGGTCCGGAGAAATTCTCTTTTTTATTTCAATCTCTCGTTCTGAAATCAAATCTTTAAGCTCCAGAATCACTTGGTCAATTATTTCACCCAAGTCAACATTCTCGTTTTTAAAAATAACTCTTCCCTCGTCAATTCGATTGACTTCCAGAAGCTGATTGACAAGCTTAAGCATTTTGTCATTAGCTTCTTTTATATTTCTAAGAAAAATCGCTTGCTTTGAAGTCAGCCTCTCTGAAAATTTATCATTCTCTAGAATTTCCGCATTCCACTTGATTGCCGCTAGAGGACCACAAAGCTGATGGGACACAATAGAAATGAATTCGTTTTTCATCACGCCAGCCTCAGCGATTTCTTCCACTCCGCGAATAACGAAGCTGCCAATAGTGATAATAACTACAGCCACAGTAGTTACACTCACTACGGTCACTGTCTCATCATCAAAATTCTTTGAAGCAAAATAGGCTCCAAACATTGAAACAATAGTGAGGAACCCCATCACTAAAAAAAGAAAATTGGGGCACTGCCAAAGTCCCAGCTTATATCTTTTACAACGAGCAACGAAATTCAGGTCGTCGAGTAATTTCCAGAACATATTTTGGTTTTAAGTTAGTCAAATTAAATTTTCTTCTAACTGCTATTATTATACCATAAAATAAAAAAAGGGGGTATGGAATAAAGGCGAAAGCTTAGTCTTCGCCAGGATCCTTCCCCAAAAACTTAGCTTCCAAGTACTTTACTCTACTTAAACTAGGGTTAAGTTTGAAATATCGGACCAGAAATGATAAATTTCTGGCATGAAAATCAATTGTCCAAACTGTAAAAGTAGGAATAATTTTTGGCAATTAAGTGACGGCCGTTTGAAATATGCGACCTGTCGCTTCCGATTCTCGATTGAGGAAAAGAAGTCCAAAATCAATATCCGAATTCTAAAACAAATTATCTCTGAATTCCTGCTCGAGCATTCAACTAACACGATTCTTGCCAGAATCAATGTTTCCAAATACA
>CAZHTL010000036.1:0-5726 GCA_964535415.1 uncultured Bdellovibrionales bacterium
GCGAGGATATTCAAAAATAAATTTTACCCCGCATGAAAAAGAACAAAATCTTGAAATATATCCCAAGAATCCTGCTGATTCTGTTTTTCGTCAGTATGTCTTTTTATTTCTACGCCTATTCATCACCGGAAGAAATAATTTCCCTTATTGGAGTCAAAAATGCTTATGCACTTATTTTTGTTCTCGCCTTTTTTGGAGGAATGACGACTTTCAGCGGAATTCCATATCATCTTGTTTTAATCACACTGGCAACCGGCGGGTTGAATCCCTTTTTTCTTGGACTCTCAACTGCTGTTGGAGTCATGCTGGGAGACTCAACTTCCTATTACGTTGGCTATCAGGGAAGCGTGATTATTCCCAGGGCATTGCAGAAAATATTGATGATAATCCGCAATTTTGGCCTCAAGCATCCGAAAATTTTGCCTTTATTCTTTTTCCTTTACGGCTCTCTTTCGCCTTTTTCCAACGACTTTATTGTCATTTCCATGGGTCTCTCGCGATATCCCTATTGGCAGGTAATGGTACCCTTGGGGCTGGGCAATTTGGTTTTCAATATTTCACTGGCTTATCTAGCAACGCAGGCTTACCATCTCTTGAAGGGAATCGTTTTCTAAATCCAAAAACAATCAAACCTCAATTTTCGAAAACAAATAACTTCCGATTACGAGCAAAATCAGCGTAAGCAAGCCCAAAACCGCGAAGTCGGCAAAAAATCCGAATTGATATGTTCCAGTAAGAACCCCCCTAAGCCCGTCAACTCCATAGGAAAGAGGATTTATTCTGGCTGCTGTTTCCAAGGCTTTGGGCAACCCGGAAAAAGAGAAAATCGCGCCCGAAAGGAAAAAGAGCGGCATCACGAGAAAATTCATAATCATCTGAAACCCCTGCATGTCATCCAAAACGGCGGCAATGGCGGTGCCAAACGCCGTAAAGAGAATGGCGATCAAAAAAATAAACAAAAGAGCTCCGAAAATCATTGATATGGATTCGAGCCGAAAACCTATCAGCAAAGAAATTCCTAAAACGAAAAATCCCTGAAAAATTGAGATCGTGGCGCCACCTAGAGTCCTGCCCATCATTATTTCCATTCTGGATACCGGCGCAGCCAGTGTTTCCTTGAGAAATCCGAACTGCTTGTCCCAGATAATATCTATTCCGGAAAAAACAGCGGAGAACAGAACGCTCATTGCGATAATTCCCGGGGTAAGAAACTGAATATAATTTCCCTCTCCGGCTTTTTGGAAAACCGGACCAAAGCCAAAGCCCAAAGCCAGCAGAAACAAGATCGGTTGGGATAATGATCCAACCATTCTCGATTTTGACCGCAAGGATCTCTTGATCTGGCGAAGCCAAAGAATATATATGGTATTCATAAAATTATCTTGACCTGCGATTTTTTATTGTTCTCATCATATCAATCTTTCCCGCTGATTCTTCCCGCAAGCTATAGCCGGTAAAGAAAAGAAAAGCTTCTTCGAGCGAATCTGTTTTCGCTTCGGATTTCAGCTCCGAGGACGTTCCCAATTTGATAATCTTCCCGTGATCGACTATCGCGATCCTGTCGGAAACTTTGTCCGCTTCTTCCATATAATGGGTGGTAAAAAATATGGTAATATTTTCTTCTTTGTTGAGCTTTTTGATATGGCTCCAAATATGATTTCTGGTTTGCGGATCAAGTCCAAGCGTCGGCTCATCCAAAAAAAGAACTTTGGGATGATGCAGCAGACCTCTGGCAATCTCCAGCCTTCTTTTCATTCCTCCGGAAAAGGTTTTCACGAAAGAATCTTTCCTGTCCCAGAGTTCGACAATTTGCAAAAGCTGTTTTATTCTTTCTCTTCTCAATTTTTTGGGAACCTTGTATAGCGCTCCGTGAAATTCCATATTTTCATAGGCAGTCAACTCATCATCAAGGCTTGGATCCTGAAATACGATTCCAAAAGACCGTCTGACGTCATTGGGCTCTTCCCGGATATCAAAACCGTTCACAATGGCTTCGCCGCTGGTCGGCTGAAGAAGCGTAGTAAGTATCTTGATAGTTGTTGATTTTCCGGCTCCATTGGGACCAAGAAAAGCAAAAATCTCTCCCTTTTCAACTTCAAAGGAGATATTGTCAACTGCTTTTATTTCCTCGAAAATTTTTACTAACTTTTTAACCTGGATTATTTTCATGTGTTTTATGATATTTTTTCCTAATCTCCGAGATTAGGAAACATTAATTTTATTTTCAAGAGACCTCTCTGGTGACGGCTTTTTATCGTGTTATAGGGTTCGTCTAAAATTTCAGCAATTTCGTGAAGGGAAAAATCCTCTTTGTAGTGAAGCAATAACACAGTGCGGTGGGGCAGTGGAAGTTTTTGGAGAATATTTTCTAATTCTTCGGCGATATTTTCCCGCTCCAGAATTTCATTCGGCAAAATTTCATCGCTGGATATATTTTTAAGAGCGTTATTTCCTTCTTCATCCTCAAATGTCGAAAAGGGAATTTCTTTTTTCTTTTTGAGCCAATCGAAGGCTGCGTTCTTGGCAATTGCAAAAAGCCAGGTTCTAAATTTTTTGTTTGGATTATATCGCTTAATATTTTTCCACGCCTTCACAAATGTTTCCTGTGTCAAATCCTCAGCTGCATCGCGGTTATTGACCAGCCGAAAAGTGAAATTAAATACCGGCTTTAGATATTTTTTCACCAGCTCCGAAAAAGCGGCCTCCTCACCGCCCAGATATTCTTGGATTATTTTTTCATCGCTTTTATCCATAACCGCCCCGTTAAAAATATCAGAGTTAAAAATACAAAGTACTCAAAATTATGCACGTGCACAAAAATGAGCACTTTTTTAGCAAACGACCCTTGGTAATCACATGTTTTTACTTCCAATATCCAATACTAGTGGCATGCTGGAAGTAACCGGGAATAATATCAATGGGTGTCAAATATATCCATATGGATAAAAATGACACCCTTATATCTGTAAAGATTAAATTCCTACGACTTCAATCTTTACGACTTCAACCACTCCAGCGTTTCATGGGCGCATTTTTCCCAACTAAAATCTTTTGCTCTCTCTAATCCTCTTATTCGCAATTCATCTCGCAGATTATCATCTTTAAGAATTCTTCTTAAAACCCCAGTCAAATTTTGGCTTGAATAAGCATCAAAAAGAATGCCGGCTCTCCCTACAATTTCTGCAAGGCTTGAATTATTCGCCGCCACAACCGGCGTTCCGCAAGCCATTGCCTCCAATACCGGGAGACCAAATCCCTCATAAAGCGAAGGTAAAACAAAGACCTGAGCCCCCTTGAGAAGAGCCGGAAGATCTTTGGTTTCAAATTTTCCGGTCACTACAATATTCGAGTTATCTTTGACTCTTTTGATAAAATCCTCAAATAGCCAGCCCAAGTCGCCAGCTATTACCAGTTTCAAATCTTGATAAGACTTGCTCTGGCGCAAATTTTCAAAAGCCTCAATAAGAACATTCAAATTTTTACGGGGTTGAAGAGTACCAACGTAAATTATGTACTTGGTATCTGATATTTGATATTTAGCGGTTATTTTCTTTACTTTCTCGTCAGAAATGTTTTCTCTAAACAACTCCTTATCATAACCATGATAAATAACATTTATTTTTTCTTCTGGAAGTTTGGGATAAATTTTCAACAAGTCCTTTTTGGTTGAATGAGACACGGCAATTAATTTGTCAGCTTGACGCACCGCATAATCTGTAAACCAGTTCAGTCGACGCAGATCTTTTCTGGGAAAATGATCCGGAAAAAACTTGAAGGCCAAATCATGAATCGTGACAACAGTTTTTGTTTTCCGGCTTCGCAGATACGGCAAGGAGTGCATTGGCATCCAGAGCACATCCGGCTTTTCGCGAAAAATTTCCCATCCAAACCGCATCTGCGTCCACCAAAAGGGAAACGGTTTTTCTAGAATCTTATAATTCTCAAAAATCGTAAAGCTAAGCTGGGGATTGAATTTATTTTTGTGATAAATCAAAAATTGGTCTTTTTTATCTAAAAGGCCAAAATTTTTCAACAAATTCCAAATATAAATCCTTGTGCCATCAACTCGGGAATAATCCAAATCAGCGGCATTTATAGCAATGCGCATCCCTTAAAATTTATTCTTAGAATCTTAGAAAAACCGAAAAAATAGGCTGATTTGTCACAAATCTAGTTTCTTGAGATATTTTCTGAAATTTTCTTTAACTTCTGGATGTTTTAGGGCAAGAGTAATTGTCGCTTTAAGGAAATTAAATTTATCACCGGTATCCAGCCACTCGCCATCAATTTCATAACCATAAATCGGCCGATTTTTTTCCAGCATTATCTCAAACGCGTCAATAAGGCGAATTTCTCCGGATTTGCCTTCGGTCATATTCTCAAGAATCCCAAAAACTTCTGGAGTTATTATATATTTTCCAACTGCTGCAAGATTTGAAGGAGCATCTTCTCGCTTTGGTTTTTCAATCAGTTTCTTTATTTCTATAATGCCTCCCCCAAGACTAACGCCGTCAACCACGCCAAATTTATCAACTTGCTCCCATTCTACTTGACTTAAGCCAATTACCGGATCATTGTATTTTTCAAAAATATCTATCAACTGCTTAGCAGGAGAAAAATTTTTTTTATAGTCATAAAGCGAATCTCCAAACATCACTAAAACTGGCTCATTTTCTCCTACTACATGAGAAGCGCATTTGATCGCATGGCCATCTCCCAGAGGCATCGGCTGACGCACATAAGTAAATTTAGCCAGCTTCGATATTTTTCTTACTTCTTTCAAAAGATGGTGTTTGTTTCTTTCAACAAGATTGTACTCAAGCTCAAAGGAATGATCGAAATGATCTTCAATCGCATGTTTTCCTCTTCCTGTCACAAATATAATTTCTTCAATCCCCGCTTCCACTGCTTCTTCCACAAGATATTGGATAGCGGGCTTGTCAACAACTGGGATCATTTCTTTAGGCTGGGCTTTTGTCGCTGGAAGCAAACGAGTTCCATAACCAGCCACAGGCAATATCGCTTTTTTAATTTTCATAAGGCTATAAAACCATCAGGGGTAGGCTAGAATAAACTTCCCTAGTTTACTTATCCACCGGCAATCAGGTCCTCTCTACATACAAAACTTACAGCTTTGCAGATAGACACTCATGATATTCTAAGGAGGGGAATAAAACCAAAATACCAATTTTATCTAGCCAAGCCTATGGAGTTTAAGGTTTATAAAAAATTAAAATTAATGAAGTTTCAAAGAAAAAAACTTTAGCTCTGAAACCAAATTACTACTCTTTTCAGAAAGTGTTGAGACATTAAAAGTTTAAATGAAACTGTTTACCAAGCACGGAAGCAAAAATTTTTCTTTTTGGGTTACCAATTACTCAAAAAGAAGCCGAATTATAATTTTAAATAAGCGAAAAAAAGAAAGTATCTTCTTTTCTTACCAGCTTTGGCTAAATTTTCTTTTCAGGATAAGCTTCTCCCAATCTTTTACTAACCTTGCCTAATCAATAGTTTCTTAGAGAGCTCTTTTATTTCTTCGTTAAAACTCTTGATGGCTTTTTCGATTTTTGGATCAAAATTCTGATAAAGCTTTTTCTCTTTCACAATTTGACTGGCTCCCAGAAGAGTATCAAAGGTCCCGGCATCCAACCATTCCCCCTCTAGAGGAGTTACTTTTAATTCTCCTTTTTTGAGATAAAAATTCATAATATCCGTTATCTCAATTT
>CAZHTL010000037.1:0-3374 GCA_964535415.1 uncultured Bdellovibrionales bacterium
TTCATTTTGAATATCATAGAAATGAAGATTATTTCAAATCACAAAATCGAAATGAGGAAGGGTTCCTGCCAGTTTTGTTTTTTATCGTAATTTCTACTAAAATGGCTCTAATGGGACTGTCGCCAAACGTCAATTTTGTAAAAACTTAACAAGAGCAGGCTGGGAATAGTCAATTCTTGTTAACTTTCTATCATCTTTTCTTTGTTTTTCGGGGATTTACGCGCCTCTTTTTTGTTTTTGGGCGCAATGCCCCCAGTGCGGGATTAAGCCAGGCAGGTTTTCGGAGGCGATATAGCCGCCGCTTTTTTAAGATTGTGAACCATTGCTTCCCAATAGCATTGCATTAACACTTTCACTTTTCCTCTAAACTTGGCTCTTTTCCTTAATTTGGAAAATGTTCCTTCAAAAGGCATTCTCACTTTTGATCTCCATTTGTCCAAGTCTTTGTTTTTGGACTTGTTGTTTCTTTTTCTGATAACGGCTGAATGGCAATGATGGGCTTTGAGAATACGCTGAACTTCCCTCACATCATAGAGTTTATCGGTAAAAATCATGGTATGGGGAACAATAATCTCTTTTAATGCTTTGTAATCGAGGACATTGGCGGGAGTGACGGTTAATTTGTCAATTAAGCCGTAGCGCATGTCAACGCTTTCATGCCTTTTGTAGCCAAACTAGATGTCGCTTTTGGATTTGGCTCCCCAGCGAGTCTCCTTGTCCGCCGCATAGTTTTTAACATTTTTGTTATTGAGGGCTTCTTCTCCTTTTTTGATAGCTTCGTCCCTTTCCTTCCAAAGAGCGGTTTTAGTAATGATGGCAGAATCGTCAATAAACTTGAAAACATCTCCAAAGAATCCCTTTCTTCTCAATTCGACGTTCACAGTATTGAAAATATCAGCAATGCCTTTGGCTCCCAGTCTTTTTCGGAGTTTTCCGAAATATGAATGATCGGGGGTTTTTCGAGAAGCTCGAATCCGCAAAACCATTTGACGGCAATATTTTCCTCAAGACATCTTTCCATTTCCCGATCGGAATAATCTTCCCAGAATTGAACGAGCAATGATTTGAAACCTTTCACGACATCAATTCCTTCGGCTCCGATGTCCGAATAGAGCTTGTAATACGGGAACAGTATTTCTTCAAAATCCACTACCTTATTGAGTTTTCTGAAAACATGATCTTCTTTTACCAGTTTTTCGATAATTTCTTCTTCTTTGGTTAAAAACAATTTAGCTGTCTTTTCTTTTGTTTTGACCATTGCTTTGGCTTTTTTAAGGCTTAAATATTGCCTTAATTATACCAAGATGTGGTCTTTTTTTCTAGGGAATTGGTGACAGTCCCATCAAAGCTCCTGGGTAGCTTTTTAAAGTTTCTCGAAGAGGCGAGATAAAAAAAAGTTGTCATGGAATCGTGCCAAATTTCCTCCAAGACTGCCAATTTTTGGAGTTTGTTTTTCGATATTAACCCAGGCAAAATTAAATGTTTGAGGAAGCCTTATCAAAAGATGCAAAAAAGTCATTGGCTAGACTAGGCGGAAGCGGCATCTTGAAATCGGCCTATCTCGCGGGTGGAACTGCTCTTGCTTTGCAAATCTGAAATTCCCTAACATCCGGTGTTGGGGAGTAGAACAGCTCTAGTTAGCGGAGCTGTTCTTTTTTGAATTTAGTTTTAGGGGGAGGCTTGACATCTAAATTATTTTCGAATATCATAGAAAAGAAGCTATAAAATCTCATTAATTATCGAAAATCACGAAGAAAAATAGCTTCTATAAGCCTCATTTTGAAAAAGATGCGGAAAAAAGAGATTCTTTGGCGCGAGATATTGCATAAGGCCACAAGGGATAAAAAATTAGAATTCACTCAAAAAGAACTGGCGGAAAAATTCAATGTGTCTACCAGCACTGTTTTTAATGCGCTCAAAATCCCCCGTGAGTTGGGAGCAATTGGAGTGACGGGGCGCAATTTTTCCATTCGTGACGTTGAGAAACTGTTGTATCTTTGGGCAACGCAAAGAAATTTAGAGCGGGAAATAGTTTACCAAACGCATGTTTTCGCTGAACCTAAAGAGATTGAAGGAATGATGCCGAACGGTGCAATTTTTGGAGCGTACAGTGCTTATGCAAGAAAATACGAGGAAGCGCCGGCTGATTATGATAAAGTTTATGTTTACGCTGATTCAAAGACTCTCGAAGAAATAGAAAAGCGTTTTCCGAAGAAAAAAGGATATGCGAATCTATTTGCGCTGAAAGCCGATCCGTTGCTCAAAAAATTTGGTTTAGTGACACCGGACGTTCAGATTTTCGTTGACCTTTGGAATCTCAAAGACTGGTTTGCGAAAGATTTTTTGAGAGCTCTTAAACAAAAGATAATCGCCTAAAAAATTTCTATGCAGTATTATCACAAACTAATCACAGAGAAAAGCTTTACTTTTCTTCAGAATCTCAAGCGAGATTATAAATTCATTCTCATTGGCGGATGGGCGGTATATTTATACACGCGAGCTCTTAAATCAAAGGACATTGATATCATTGTTGATTATGATGAGCTGGCGAGGCTGAAGGAAAATTTTGATGTTTTCAAAAACGACCGTCTCAAAAGATACGAAGTCAAAACAGGCGAGTTTGATGTTGACATATATCTGCCGCATTATTCGGAGTTGGGTATTGAAGTGGAAGCTATCCAGGAAAAATCAGTTTCGCGCGGAGGTTTTTCTGTTCCGGAACTGGAAATCCTGTTTTTTTTGAAACTTTATGCGTGGAAAGAGCGCAGAAACAGTATCAAGGGCAGAAAGGACGAACTGGATATTTTCAGTCTCGCGATTCTGCCGGAATTTGACTGGGAGAGGTACGCGGGTTATATCGCGAAATATCAACTTGAAGAAACCAATCGCCTGTTCCTGGATCTTATTAAAAAAACCAGCTCCATTAAGGAGCTTGATATCAATGAGCAAAAGATGTCGAAAATCAGGAAAGATATACTATCAAAGATAATATTTTAATTCTCAAAGAAGTAGCCGCTTCCCGGCATCCGATTTTAGGAAATGAAAAATAGTCCCGTTTGGCGGGACTATTTTTCATTAAACTTCGTTTTCAAGCACTTCGTGCAAATCTTCATATTCTGGCCGGCGATTTTTTTTGTTTGAATATTTATGGCTAAAGTCCTTTTTGTGGCAATGTTGGAATGTGAGCGGCTGGTGGTGGATTTTGGTCCCCGGCCGCAGATTTGACAGATTCGGGACATAAAAAAATGAGATGCTAATCTATGAATTTTATACCAATCAACTAATCACAAACCTACAAATAAGCTATTCGTGATTTGTTGATTGGCATTCATTTGCGGATTCGCATCGTATTGCTTAATTACAAAATACAGGAT
>CAZHTL010000038.1:0-7120 GCA_964535415.1 uncultured Bdellovibrionales bacterium
GCATATTTTTTATTTTCTACCTCTATAGGCGACAGGTTTCTAGTCATATAAGTCAGAGGTTAAAAGCTTATGACCTATTGCCTACAACTTATATGACTTGTTGACTCTTGCCTTTGTTTCCTATGACTTATATATAAAATATGATCAAAAGTTTAACCGGTAGATTCAAAAATTCCAACCCATCATCGTCCGTTGCCTCGGCGGCTTTTGTTATTGCGACGGCAGGAATTTTGAGCCGGCTTTTGGGATTGATCAGGGACAGAATTTTAGCGGCTAAGTTTGGGGCGGGAGATACCTTGGATGTATATTATGCCGCTTTTCGAGTGCCGGATCTCATTTACAATCTTCTTATTCTGGGAGCTTTGAGCGCTGCTTTTATTCCGGTTTTTACCAGTCTTCTGGCCCATGAAAAGAAAGAAGAAGCTTGGAGGCTGGCTAACAGTCTTTTGGCGCTGGCGGTTTTTACCCTTCTTTTCATTGGTGGAGTTTTTGCTATTTTTACTCCCTTTTTTATGAAATTTATTACGCCTGGTTTTTCTGGTGAAAAGCTGGAAGAAGTGATTAGGCAGACGAGGATTATGTTTTTGAGCCCGATTTTCCTGGGAGTAAGTGGTATTTTTGGAGGGATTCTCAACTCTTTCAAGCGTTTTCTAGTGTACTCACTTGCGCCGCTTATGTATAATCTTGGGATAATTCTAGGAGCAGTCTTTTTGGTTCCCTTTTTAGGAGTGGCTGGTCTGGCTTGGGGAGTAGTGATGGGGGCTTTTTTTCATATGTTGATTCAGTATCCGGCTGTTAAGCTTAGTGGTTTTCGTTTTTCGTTTGCTTTAGACTTTACTGACGGTCAACTTAGAAAAGTCTTGAGACTAATGGTTCCCCGAACAATGGGGCTGGCTGTTACTCAGATTAATCTTTTGGTGGTAACAATTATTGCTTCGACTTTATCTTCGGGGAGCCTTTCTGTTTTTAACTTTGCCAACAATCTTCAAAGCTTTCCTATAGGAGTTTTTGCTATTCCTTTTGCTTTGGCCGTTTTTCCAACTCTTTCCCATTTTGCCGCCAAAGGTGAAAGGGGCAATTTTATCTCTGCTTTTTCTCAGACCTTTCGACAGATTATATTTTTTGTGATTCCAGCTAGCGTTTTTATTATAGTTCTTCGAGCTCAAATTGTAAGGATTGTTTTGGGAAGCGGTAAGTTTGATTGGGAGGATACTATTCTTACCTTCCAAGCCCTAGGGATTTTTTCAATAAGTCTTTTTGCTCAGTGTTTGGTTCCTCTTTTAGCGCGATCTTTTTATGCCCTTCATAATACCAAGATCCCATTTTTGACAGGATTAGCAAGTGAAGTCATTAATTTGATATTAGCGCTTATTTTTTCCCGAATTTATGGTATTTTAGGACTAGTTTGGGCTTTTTCTATTTCAAGTATGATTAATATGTTTTTACTTTTCGTTATTCTTCACCTAAAAATGGGCAATCTTGATGATAAAAAAATAATCTCGACAGTAGCTAGAATCAGCTTATTTTCTTTAGTGGCGGGGAGTGTTGTTCAGATAACAAAATCTTGGCTAGGTTCTCATCTTAACCTTTATACCTTTTGGGGGGTGTTTTTGCAGTTAGGAGGAAGTGGTCTGGCTGGAATTGCTGTCTTTTTTCTATTGGCTCATATTTTTTGTCTTGAAGAACTTGAAGCTGTCAAAAAGCTTTTTTCGAGAAAATTTCTCCGTTGGCGTCAGTCTATTCCCGATGATCCGACCCAAGCCAGCGGGATATAAAGTCTTTACGAATTACAAACTCTATGTACCAATATCCCAAATCAGATTTTCCTAGTTTTTGTTTTTCGGCATGAAAAATAAGTTGTTTCCTAGATCTTTGTATGTTCGCAGTAGGCTAGCAGTTTATAAAATCTTTATGGATAATCAAGAAAATATCCGAAATTTTTGCATAATTGCGCACATTGACCACGGGAAGTCGACTCTGGCTGATCGGATGCTTGAGATTACCAAAACTGTGGAAGCAAGGAAAATGAGAGAGCAGATGCTTGATACAATGGATTTAGAAAGGGAGCGGGGGATTACTATCAAGCTACAGCCAGTGAGGATGCTGTATAGTTATCGGTCTTCTAGTCAAGTTTCAGCCTCTTTCTCCCGCGCTTTTCTAAAAGAACGGGACAAATCAAGCTTTTTTAGTGGCGAATATATTCTAAATCTGATTGACACTCCCGGGCACGTGGATTTTCAGTATGAAGTTTCGCGATCGCTGGCCGCTGTGGAAGGTGCCGTTTTGCTTATAGATGCGACTAAAGGAGTGCAAGCCCAAACAGTTGCTAATTTATACCAGGCCATTGAACAGGGTCTTGAAATTATTCCGGTGGTCAACAAAATTGATCTTGCTAACGCTGAAGTTGAGAAAACAAAAAGTGAAATTATGCATCTTTTGGGATGCCAAAAGGAGGAAATTCTGGAAGCCAGCGGAAAGACAGGAAAGGGTGTAGAGCAAATACTTGAAAAAATTGTGGAAAGGGTTCCACCGCCAAAAGGCGATCGTCGAAAACCGCTTCGGGCGCTTATCTTTGATTCAAAATATGATGTTTACAAGGGAGTTCTTGCTTATGTTAGAATAATAGATGGAGAAGTGAAACCCGAAGATAAGATAATCGCTATGGCAACTCAGCGGGAAAGTTTGGTTCTTGAAGTGGGGTATTTCTCTCCCGATCTTGTGAAGAAAAAAGTATTATCGGCGGGGGATATTGGCTATATTGCTACTGGTTTTAAAACCGTTGAAGATTGTCGAGTGGGTGATACCATTACGATTTCAAGTTTCAAATTTCAAGTTTCCAGACTACCAGGATACAAAGAAGTGAAGCCAATGGTTTACGCGAGCTTCTATCCCAAAGAAGGAGATGATTATAATTTTATGCGTGACGCGCTGGGAAAACTGAAGCTCAATGATTCGGCTTTCACTTTTGAGCCGGAGTCCAATCCGGCGCTAGGAAGAGGTTTTCGTTGCGGCTTTTTGGGGCTTCTCCATATGGAGGTTGTTCAAGAACGCCTAAAGCGCGAATTTGAAATTGAGCCGGTTGTTACTACTCCAAGCGTGGTCTATAAAGTTAAATTGAAAAACAAAAACGAGGAGGCGAAGATTTTTTCGCCGCTTGAGATGCCCGATCCCTCAGTAATCGAATCTATCAAAGAACCTTATGTAAAGCTTGATATTATTTCTCCAGCAAAATATTTAGGCTCAATTATGGAGCTTATGCAAACTACGCGGGCAGAATATCAAAATACGGAATATCTTGAAGCAGAACGAATCATTCTTACTTTCCATTCGCCTCTCACGGACGTGATTATCAATCTTCACGACAAGCTAAAAAGCGTTTCCGCTGGATTTGCTTCTATGAATTATGAATTTGAGGGATATCGTTCCAATGATTTGGTAAAAATGGATATTCTTGTGGCTGGTGAAAAGGTGGAGGCCCTTTCCCGGATTGTTCCACGGAAAAATGCGTTTAAGGAGGGGAAGGCAATGGTGGAAAAGTTGAAAAATTTTCTTCCTCGGCAAAACTTTCAAGTGGCGATCCAAGCGGCTGTTGGCGGCAAGATAGTTGCCCGGGAAACTCTCAAAGCTTTTCGAAAAGATGTGACAGCTAAGCTCTATGGCGGGGACGTCACTCGAAAAAGAAAGCTTCTGGAAAAGCAAAAGAAAGGGAAAAAGAGGATGTCTCAGTTTGGGAAAGTGGAAATACCCAGTTCCGCTTTTCTAGCTGTTTTGAGAAAATAATCTTTTGTGATATTATAAGCTTATGTGGAAAGGATACCGAAAAAAGATAAAAATAATTTGGATCGCGATTACAATTCTGGCTGTTCTTTCAATGATAGCTTTTACGGTGGCTCCGCTTATGCGCAATTTTTAGAATGGTTCAAAGAAAAAAACAATTGGAACGAGATAAGAAAGGAATTAAATTTTTTTCCGGTCTTTTTTTTCTGGCTGGTCTTGCTGTCTTAGTAATGATAGGTATTTCTCTTGGCAAAGAAACTTATCGCAAAAGACAAATTCAAAAAGAGATTGAAAATCTTCAAAACGAGATTCAAAAAGTTAGTCGGGAGAACGACGAATTGAACAATTTGATTTCCTATCTTTCCAGTCAGGAATTTCAAGAAAAAGAAGCTAGGGAAAAATTGAATTTGCAAAAAAGCGATGAAAGGATGATAATTCTCCACAAAGATGCCGCTTCCCAAAACAACATTGAAAAGAAAAATGAAAATTCAACAAGCTTTGCGGCGGTGGAAGACAATACTCCTAACTGGAGAAAGTGGCTCAAACTGTTTTTTGCTAAGGAAAAATAAACTTCTCTGAGATCAAAAAATTATGACAAAAAAATCGCGACTCTCAAAAGTAAAATCTCTTGTTTTCTGGATTGTTTTCCCGGCCGCACTTATTTTTTTGGTTTTAGCGGCACTCGTTTTTGGAGTCTATCGATCTGAATCAAATAATCTTCTTCTTAAGACAGCCAGGAAAGTTATTCCCTTTCCCGCTTTATACATAAAAGGGGCGGGTTTTATTAGTACGGACGAGATAAAAGCAGACGTTCAGGCGGTTAAAAAATTCTACGAATCTCAGGATTTTGAAAAGGCAGGAATGCGAGTTGATTTTAGCACTGAGCAGGGTAAAAAAAGACTCAAAGTAATAGAAAAGGGAGTTATTAACAAGTTAATCGAGAACAAAATTATAATTGCTTTGGCAAAAGAAAGAGAAATTAATATAAGCGATGCGGCAGTTGGAGAAAAGGTTAATAGCGCCATTGAGCAGTTTGGCAATCGCCAAAACTTGATGAGCGATTTGGCTCGTCTTTATGGTTGGACCCTCAGGGACTTTGAACAAAAGGTAGTGAAACCAGAACTTTACGCTGATAAATTGGAAGAAGCTTATGGGAACGAGATTGATGTTTCTAAAGAGGAAGCCAAAATAAATTCTCTTTTAGAGAGAGTGACGGTGAAGAAGGAAGATTTTTCCAAGGTGGCGACCGAAGCTTCAGAAGGGGAAAGTGCCAAAAATGGGGGGGATTTGGGTTGGTCGACAAAAGATCAGCTTGTTGCTGAGGTTGCGGAGAAAGCTTTTTCTATGAAAGTGGGAGAAGTTAGCCCGGTAATCAAAAGTCCGCTTGGTTTTCATATTGTGAAATTGGAAGAAAAAAAGACTGAAGATGGGGAAGAGATGGTTCGAATCCGCCAGATTTTTGTAAAGACTGTGACTTTTGGAGATTGGCTTCTGGACCAGATGAAAAAATTCAAGGTGGTGATTTTTTTGAAAGATTATCAGTGGAATCCGGACAAGGCCCGAGTTGAGTTCAAAGATGAATCTATGCGGGATTTTGAGAACAATCTTGATGTCAATTCGCTGGGCGATCCGTCGGTGTTGTTTTAGTTTTAGAAGTTGCAATAGAACAGAAGCTAAGCTTCCATTATGAAAGCTTAGCTTCTGTTGTTTTGTTTAGGAATGGATAAAAAATTGCTAAAAATCAGCTCTTGGCGAGGCTGATTTTTTGAGCCAGGAGCGGGATTTGAACCCGCGACCTACGCGTTACGAGTGCGTTGCTCTTCCGCTGAGCTATCCTGGCAAATGGCGAAACTTTATAAAGGAATTTCGGGTCTGTTTTTGAAATTATCAGGCAGTATTTTGGATTTTTCTTAATCCATTTATTCTTTTTTTCAGCAGTTCTTTGTGTAATTGCGGGAAATATGATTTGATTACGAAGAGTAATAATACCCCGCAGCTTGCTGCGGCTGGGAATATGTTAGAATAGATGCATGAAAACAAAATTTGCCAGCCCTGCAACCTACAAAATACGCTACCACATGGTAATGTGCGTAAAATACAGGAAAAAGTTGTTAAAATTAGATAAATACAATACATTAACAACTTAAAACAGATAATCCACGAGATATGCAAAAGGTACTGGTTTGAAATTGACGAAATGGGAACCGACGGAAACCATGTGCACACCTGTTTGTCGGAGCGGCGCCAAGATACGCACCGTCGAGAATCATGCAAATTCTGAAAAGCATTAGCGCCAGACAAATGTTCCAATCGCATCCTGAAATCAGGAAAGAGCTGTGGGGAGGAGAATTTTGGAGCGACGGAGGATACATCGGGACAGTGAGCGATCAGGCCAACGCGGAAGTCGTGAAAAAATATATCCGAGAGCAGGGCGACCATCAGGAAAAAGTTCAATCAAATCAGCTCAGGCTATTCAAATTTTAAAAGGATACCCCGCAACTTGCTGCGATTGGGTAATTCATTTTTTTGTTCCTCTAGTAGAATCTCGCATTCAATTCCTTTTGTCATTTTTTTGTTGCTTAATAATAAATTATATGGTTGAAATTTTTACCTCATTCTGCATTTTTTCAATTCTTCCAGTGTTAGATATTTCTTGTTCCGAAGTTTTTCTAGTTTTGAATAATCGTAAATATAATAATCGTATTCCGAAACAAATTCTAACCAATAATTTGGAATTTTATCTTTGATATTTTGGTAAATCTTAGTCGCTTGTTTTATAAATTTTTTTGTAAGTCTGTAAGCCATCGGACATTCTTCAAAATCAATAAATATTTTTGTCTTATTGCCTGGTGTCCCAATAAGAATTGGATAAAGCATACACCGCACAGGTTTGCAATTAGGTTTTTCTAATTCGCATCTATATTCTTTGTCCAAAAATGGACAAACACCAGCTTTTAATATATAGATACTTTCAGTTTCTGATATTTTTACGGTATTGCAAAAATTTTTTATAAAATTCTCAAATGGTAAATTCAATTTTTTTGCGATATATTCTGCTTCCCCTGGTAGAAATAGCGTTAGATTATTTTTTTCACATTGACCGCCACATTCATCGCAAAGATCAAACATCATTCCGTCAAATTCCTGATGAATTTTTTCAAAATCAATTTGTTTTTTTGGCATAATTTTTTATTAGCAATTAACCTTTCCAGCAAAATTGCCAATAAAATTTTAAGGACAACCCTAATGGTTGTCATGCCCAACTAGACAGGTTATGCCTAATTGTTTTAAGTCAAGGTTGCCCTATTTTTAGGCACAACCCTTCTTTACTTATAAAGCAAAG
>CAZHTL010000039.1:0-6483 GCA_964535415.1 uncultured Bdellovibrionales bacterium
ACATAAATGAATTACCATTAAGTTGCTTGCCAAAATAGCTTTTTAAGGAAACAAGCTAATAAAAATAAATTTACCTCTTTATCAGCAAATTGACGCTGTTTTGAGCTTGATGAATAACCTCTTGTGGATTTTCATTGCGAAGCACTACGTCGTCAATCATCTCATCAAATATTTTTTCCACAGCTAAATTATCCGGCTCTGGCCAGGACCGGGCAATGAGATTTCCTTGAGCAAAAGGGGAAAGAAGCAAATCTTCTTTTTGCTTCTCAATAAGATCTCTGCGAGCGGCTGGCCTTCTTTGCTTTTCGGCGTATTCAGCCGCCGGATCATAATCAGCTGAATCAGCTGATGCCGCCCCTAGAAACGGAGCAATTTGGTCTGGACGCATAGTGAGATAAGCCAAAAATCTCCAGGCTTCAGCAATTCTCTGTTCATTTGTCGCCACAGCCATTTTTCCTTCCTCTGTAGTCATAATCTTATTTTTCGAAACGGCCAGTCCCCAATAATTAGCAAAGTTAATAGCAACTCCTTTTCCGTTCTGATCTTTGTTTTGAGGAACTAGAGCAGTGCCAAAATTCAACTTCGGCGCTTTATTTTCAATGCGGGGAATAATCCAAGAATAGTTGATCATCATAGCGGTCTTCCCTTCTATGAAAGCATCAATTGAATTATGCATTTGAGCATTCCAGCAATATTGAGCGGAACTTAAATCTGAAAATTTTGTATAGTATTCCAGTGCCATTTGTCCTGGAGCCTTGTCCTTTTCAGAAAAAGAAGCTGGAAATTCTGCAAATCGAGCTATATTTCTTTCATAATCATACATTTCTGTCCCGGCTTGCATCATAAGAAGTGTTAAAATATCCGTTGCTCGATTGATTTTTCCTCCCCCTGGATTTTCTGGTCGATCACTAGAAGCTCCCATTGCCGCTCCGGAAAGAATGATGTTTCCAAATGAATCAACTTTGGTTATCTTTTGAACAATATCATCAAATTCTTCCCAATTTTTTGGAGGCTGTGATATTCCGGCTTGATTAAGAAGATCCTTGTTATAGTAAAGAGCTAAGGAATCAACTGACAGAGGAAGAGCGTACACCTTCGAATCCTTTATAAAATCCTTCCGAACGACATCTGGAAAGCTATCTTCAATAATTCTCGGATTGAGAAAAGCGGCTTTTTTCCCGTTAGCCGCCAATATTTCCGGTGGAGCCGGTTCAAGTTTATCAATGTGCTTATCGAGCCAAGTGTGGTGAATAACAAAGATATCGGGACCCTTACCAGTGGCTAAGGCATCGCGGAGATTATTCTCATAAGAGTCAACTGACATTTTCTTATAGGTAATCATTACAACCTTGCTATTCCTTTTTTTATATTCCTGGATTGCTTTCGAAAAAACATCTGAGTCGTCAAAGAGGCCCCAAATTTCAAGATCAACCTTATAATTTTGATTAGTAGCTGAATTTTGGCAACTGCAACCAGCGAAAATCAAGGCGGTTATTATGATAAAAGAAAATAGTATCGCTGTTTTTTTTCGCATTTTGTTTTTCTGCCAAGTTATCAATCAAGAATCAATGGAAAGGTAAGCTATATATCTAGATTTTACTATAAATAAGGAAAAGGCACAACAGCGAAAAATCCCGAATTCTAAGACTAAAATCCCAAACAATATCAAGAGGAGAAAATATAAAAATTCAAAACTTTTTGAATGTTTGCGTTTTGAATTTTGAGATTATTTAGGGAATTACCACTCAATTCCATTATTTTGGCTTATTTAAGCTAAGCTAGAAGTTTAGTTTCCACTATGAAAACTAAGCTTTCTCTTATAAGTTCAAAACTAAACCTTTCAATTGTCCTTTGGCAGCTAATCAATAACCTATGACTAATAACAACCAGGCTAACTATCAATGATCAAGATAACAAATAATATTTATAAGCTAGAAAAATTTCGATTGTCCCTCGACGACAAGCCCTAAAATATTTCTTTGCAATTAGCTCCGCAAGACATTTGGGCTTTTTTCAGCACCGGAGTGTTCTTTATATTGTATCGTAACCTAAAATTAGTCAAAGAAACGCATAATCCTGAAAATGACTATTGGGATTGCCGCCAATTCAATTTTAAATTCAAGGTTATTTAGGGTTTAATAATTGAGAGTTAGGATTTTTTAAAAAAGTCACTTCTTTTAAAAAATGGTTTTAAAAAAGCAAGCAGCTGGAAATGGTGATAAACGGTGACGAAAATGTTATAAGATTGTCGTTGCTGCAATTTCGTCGCCTAAATTAAAACGCATCACTCGCACACCTTGGGTTGCTCGACCAAGTAGAGGGATACTTTTCAGAGGAACCCGAATAATTTGCCCCTTGGCGCTTGAGCAGATTAAATCTCCTTCAAGGTCATCTGCGTTTACAACGTGAGCTGAAACCAATTTTCCAGTTTTAGGAGTAATTTTAACTGCTTTAATTCCACTTCCGCCTCGTCTTTGAATTTTATAAGCCCTAAGATCGCTTCTTTTTCCAAATCCATTTTGGGTAAAGACTAAAAGCTGATTCCCTTTTTGACCCTTCAGAACTACATCCATCCCTACCACCTCATCTCCTTTTTTAAGTTTAATTCCCCGAACCCCAGCCGCATTGCGTCCCATCGGACGAACATCAGTTTCTCTAAAATGAATAGCTTGGCCACTGGAAGTCGTTATAATCACTTCGTCTTTTCCTGTTGTGGGCAAAACCCATCGTAACTCATCATCCTTAGGAAGATTAATTGCGATAAGACCACTGCGACGTACCTTTTCAAAATCAGAAATGTCTGTTTTTTTGACCGTTCCTGCCTTTGTAGCCATAAAAAGGTATTTGGCTTTGCTATTTTTCCCAATAGGAATAATTGCTGTTATACTTTCCCCTGAAGCAATTTGCAAAAAATTTACAATAGCTTGTCCTTTCGCGGTTCTAGAAGAGATCGGAATCTCATAAGCTTTTGACTGGAAAACTTTTCCGCTACTGGTGAAAAAAAACAAATTATCATGAGTCATCGCCGAAACAACTTTATCAATAGTATCGCCTTCTTTAGTTGTTGCTCCAATTACCCCCTTTCCGCCTCTCTTCTGAACCCGATAAAGTGAAGGGGACATCCGCTTGATATAGTCGTCTTCGGTAAGAACAATAATTGTTTCCTCATTTGGGATTAGATCTTCTTGTTTAAATTCTTCTACTGCCGATTTCACAATCCGTGTTCTCCGTTCGTCACCATACTTTTCTTTTAGTTCTTGGAGTTCTTTTTTTATCACCGCCAATATTTTTTTCGGGTTTTTAAGAAGATCTTCCAGCTCAACAATTAGCTTATTTTTCTCTTTAAGCTCATCCTCAATCTTTTTCCTTTCGAGTCCTGCCAATGCTTGAAGTTTCATTTCGAGAATAGCCGTTGCTTGCTTATCAGACAACTTGAAACGTTTCATCAAGTTTTCGTGAGCAATTTCTTTTGTAGCTGATTTCTTTATTGTATTTATAACCGCATCGATATGGTCAAGGGCTTTTTTAAGCCCCTCTAAAATGTGAGCTCTTTCCTTTGCTCGCTCTAAATCAAACCTCGTCCGGCGAGTAACAACAACTTTTCGATGCTCAATGAAATATTCCAAAGCTGTTTTTAGGTTAAGAATTTTCGGCTCAATTCCATCCACCAGCGCCAGCATATTCACGTGAAACGGCTTTTGAAGATCGGTGAAAGTATAGAGCTTATTGAGAATCTTTTTCGGAAAAGCCTCTTTTTTAAGCTCAATAACAACCCGCACCCCTTCTTTATCTGACTCATCCCGGATATCTCGAATACCCTCAATTTTTCCGGACTTTACTAATTCGGCAATTTTGGCAATCGTAGCGGCTTTGTTTGAAGCATAAGTCATTTCATTTATTACAATTTGAAACTGTCCGCTTTTCGCCTCTACAATCTCTGCTTCGGCTCGGGTTACAATGCTGCCTCGACCAGTTAAATAGGCTTGCTCAATATCAGCTTGATTATAGATTGTTCCACCGGTAGGAAAATCGGGGCCCTTTATGAGTTTCATAAGATCTCTTACTTCACAGTCGGGATTATCAATAAGATAAACAATACCATCCACCAGCTCTCCTAGGTTGTGTGGAGGAATGTTGGTTGCCATTCCCACGGCAATCCCCATGGTGCCATTGAGCAAAAGTTGAGGCACTTTTGCGGGAAGAACAGAAGGCTCTTTTCTTGAAGCATCATAGTTGGGGATAAAATCAACCGTATTTTTTTCAATATCCACCATCATTTCTTCTGCCAGGGGAGTAAGCTTCGCTTCAGTGTATCTCATCGCCGCCGCATTATCACCGTCCATTGACCCAAAATTTCCCTGTCCGTCTATAAGAGGATAGCGCATAGAAAAATCCTGGGCCAGTCGCACCATTGAATCATAAACCGCCGCATCTCCGTGAGGATGATATTTTCCAAGCACTTCTCCGACGACGGTCGCTGATTTTCTATATTTTGCCAAATGAGTAAGTCCCAGCTCACGCATAGCAAAAAGAATCCGCCGATGAACTGGTTTCATTCCATCTCGCACATCGGGAAGCGCTCGCGAAACTATAACACTCATCGCGTAGGCAAGATAGGATTCCTTCATTTCGGAAGTTATTTCACGTGGTTTTATATAGCCAACTTCCATATAAACTTTTTACGCCTAAGTATTAGCAACAAAGCTGTGGACAGTGAGACTAGTTGTTAGTTCATAAATCGCTAGTTTTTCATCCAAGATCGATGACCCATCTCACTGCCAATGATTATTGTAACTAAAAACAAAAATTACGGTAACGGCGGTACTTCCTCTTGATTGTTTTGATAGTCACCTATATCCTGATCCTGTTTTTTTAACTCTCCGCTCGGCAAACTTTTGCCGGAAATATCATTTAAAGCCCCATTTTGGAACGGCAGACTTTCCATCATTTCTTGGATAGACCGCTTCTCGTCTTCCATATTTTTTTTGAGATCTTCAATTTGATTCTGAGCAGGAGAGAAAACAGGCTGCGAATTTTCCTTTTTTTCCATTTCCGAAAAAGAAACCAGCCAGATTATTAAAACAACAATAAAAGAAATTCCCGTAGCGACAACAGCAATTCTTTCCCGTTCATGAATAGGTTTAGCTCTCAATTTTTCAATGTAATTCTGCAAACCCATATATTTATAAATCAGGCGCTAAGTGCATACCACAATTTCGATTTTTGATATTTGATTTTTGAATTTAGGCGTTAGCCGCCGCTTCCATTAGAAAAACCTGCAATTTTTCATTCTCTAGATCTTTTTTCTTCAAAATTAATTTAGGCATCCTTTCCCGCGGACAGATCCCAATTTCCTTGCAAAACTTTTTTTCATCCTCAAGCTTCAATTTGTTTCCGGGAGTCTTATAGTGCATCGGAAGAACAATTTTGGGCTCGACTTGATCAACTACCACCTTGGCTTCTTTCGCCATAAGTGAATGGGAACCGCCGATCGGGACAGCCAGAACATCCACTCCGTTTATTTCTTCAAGTTGCTTTTTATCAAGCATTGTCGCCAAATCTCCCAGATGACAAAACCGAATTCCTTCACTTTCAAAAACAAAAATGGTGTTGAGGCCATGTTCGGCGCCTTCTTTTTTGTCATGACAGGAATTTACGCCCTTGATGGAAACACCTTTGATGGAATATTCGCCTGGAATATCCAATACCACCGGCTCTCCTCGCAAAGCCTCTTTGTTGTTGTGATCAAAATGATCGTGACTGATGGTGACAATATCAGCTTTTCCCTGCGGTGGCCGGAGACCTACTTCCTTGCTGAAAGGGTCGGTGAAAATAATTACCTCCTCGCCCGAACCCCTCCCTTCCGGCTTGGTCGAAATCTTGAAGCAGGAGTGTCCATACCATTGAATGGTCATAAAAATAAAGCTTAAGTTAGCTTCTAACGATAAAATGATAGCACGTTATCGACAAAGTTTCAATACTTAATATAAAGCGCGCCGCATGCGTCTCGAAAAGCAGGGACAGATATTACATCTCCTTAAAAGATAGAAACGAATCCTTCTTTTTCGGTTATTTATAGGCTTGTATAAAGTAATTTACTCCAGATATCTCGCAAAACAAACGGGGTTTGACATTTTCCATATTTTATAAAGATGCGGGATTAAAATAGAAATCTGTTCTTAAGTAAAATAAATAATTAAAAGGAGAATCGTATAAAGCTAGTATAGTTTATCTGCATTGCAGTTATTCTTCATTCATTTATGAATGTAGCTATTGAAATGAAGATGGCTAAGTTTACTGCACTAGTGATTCTCATTAATTGTAACCATGCTCGTTGTCGCTTCCGCAATTAAATATGCTTTTACCGGAAATTATCCAAACATATATCAGATGATAGCATATTTTCTCATTGCGGCCGGCATGATCGTGTTCGCAATTGGAAATAAATGAGATTTGCATGTGGGCGGTTGCACAGCAGTGCAG
>CAZHTL010000040.1:0-7765 GCA_964535415.1 uncultured Bdellovibrionales bacterium
GATTTTTCTAGAGTACTCATAAGCTTATTTTTTATTATTATCTTGCTTTTTATAAATCAGCTTGGCAATTTTATCCTGCCTTGCCTTTATTTCTCTCAACTCTTTGACAGCTTTTTTATAAACTTCCCGCATCCGCTTTAGGTCTTGTGTTACTTTTTCCTCATTAAACATAGGCGTAAATAGAAGCTTTCAATTTCTTGGTTATATCCAGATAAATTAAACTACTTGACATAACAAGCTGCAAGACACCAAGAAATTCAATCAAACATCCTTTTAATAATAGCATAACGCTTCCCGCTTGCCAAATGTTTTTTCTTATGCTAGCCTATATCAAGCTCAAGAAAGTCCTAAGATTCCTCGCCTTAATTTCTTTAAGGATAAGGAATACAATTCCACCAATGGAACGGGACTTCTTGGTGGTTTCATTTTATTAATTTGTATATTCGCATTTGATTCGTAATTCATAGAAATCTTTAGAAGTATGGAGTATGAACTTCTTTTCTTCACTTCGGTTGCCAACGAAGAAAAAATTAACCTAATCAAGAAGGATGTTACTGAAATTCTGGAAAGCTTGGGGGCAAAATTGTCCACCGATTTTTTTGATATTGGAAAAAGAAAATTAGCTTATCCCATCAAGCGGAATACTCATGCTTTTTTTAGCTTTGTTCGCTTTTTGATCGATGATGAAAATAAGCAAAATATTTCTGAAATTAGAAAGCGACTGGCTCTTTATAACAATCTCCTTCGACATATTATCGTAAAGGCCGAAGAAATCGGAAAACCCACTATTTCAGAGGAAATTAAGCTTGAACAAAAGGAAAAAGCAGACAAACCAATAACAGAAAAAAAGCCCAGTAAAGAAAAGCTCAAAACTTCTCTTTCCGAACTTGACGAAAAATTAAACGAAATTTTAGAAGAAAACCCGGAGTAATAAGCTCAAATCTTGAAACTCAAAACTCGAAAAATTGTTTGCTTTATTGTTAGCTATCTTAAAGCAGTTTGTTGTAAAGCAATATTTTAGCCTCATTATTTTTTCACCTCTAATCTTTAACTAAAAAAATTATGGACCTCAATAGAGCTATGCTTATTGGCAACATTACTCGCGATCCAGAGCTACGTTCCACACCCACCGGACAATCCGTTGCCAGTTTTGGATTAGCTACCAATCGCATTTGGAAAGACCCCTCTTCCGGAGAAAAAAAAGAGTCAACTGATTTCCACAACATTGTTGCTTGGGGAAGACTCGCCGAAATTTGCGGACAATATCTTCGAAAAGGCAGCAAAATTTTTGTTGAAGGAAGAATTCAAAATCGTAGTTGGCAAGGACAAGATGGAAACAAGCGCTACGTTACAGAAATAATTATGGAAAATATGATTATGCTTGATCGAAAACCAACCGAAAATCCTCCTTTCCAGTCACCTCCCACCTCATCAACTCAGTCACCTTCCGTTGCACCTCAAGCCCAAACTGCCCCTGCCCCAACCCAACCTGAAGAAATTCCCATCATTCAAATTGACGAAAATCAAGATGAAGTAAAGATTGAAGACATACCGTTTTAGGATCTCTGTTGCTCGTTAGTGGATAAAAAAACTACAGCTAAAAATTAAAATTCTTTGGCTTTAGTGTTTAGTTTTGATTTTTAAGCTTTAACCTTGCATTTCTAAATGAACCAACAACCTCAACCATTGCTATCAACTACTCAAAAATCTTGCTACTTTTGCACAAACAAGATAAATGCTATTGATTATAAAGATACTCTTCTTCTTCGCAAGTTTATGAGTTCACAGGCAAAAATTCTGCCTCGGAAGCGGACAGGAAACTGCGCAAAGCATCAAAGGATGATCGCAAAGGCTATCAAAAGAGCCCGAGCAATGGCATTGCTTTCGTATACAATAAAGTAAATCCTAAGTCCTAAGCGCCAAATCCTAAATAAACTCCAATTACCAAAATTCAAAAGCTTGGGATTTGAAGTATTTGAACTTTATTATTTGGGATTTAGATATTAGAATCTAGAATTTCAATTTTATGCTATCTCTTTCTGAAATCAAGACCGGAAAAACTATCTCGCTTAACGGCGAACCTTTTTTGGTAACTTTTCATCAACATTCTAAAATGGGACGAGCCGGCGCGGTTTTGCGCACCAAACTCAAAAATCTCAAAACCGGTGCCGTGCTTGAGCGAACCTTTCAGGGGGCAGATAAAATCGAAGAAGCTGAAATTTCAAAAACCAAAGCTCAGTATCTTTATCGTGAAAACGATAATTATTTCTTTATGGACAACGACACTTATGAACAATTTTTTCTTTCTCGAAACGTTTTAGGCGAGTCAATAAAATACCTTGTTGAGGGTACAGAGGTGACCATTTTGAACTATAGTGGCAAGCCAATAAACATCGAACTGCCCGTCAAAATAGAGCTTCGCGTCGTTGAAGCTCCGCCGGGAATTCGCGGCAACACTGCCGACGGAGGAATAAAACAAGTCACCTTAGAAACAGGAATTAAGATAAATGTGCCTTTGTTCATCAAAGTGGGCGACGTTTTGCGAGTCAATACGGAAACAGGAGAATATGTAGAAAGGGTAAAGTAACTTTATATAAATAATAAGGCAACAGCACTTAAAACACCTCTTTTCACTTTTCTTCTTACTGATATTGAGACTCCTAAAGAAATTATTTACGCTTTAATACTCCCAGTTTATTAGCTGAGTAATTTTACCAGATCTCAAAACTTGTTTTGGAATTTAAGAATACCATTAACTTTTCTATCCATTTATTCTTATTCCTCTTAATCTTTTTCGCTTAATTCTTTAATCAATTTTTCTAAAAAAGTTCTCGCTGAATACGGCTCCGGGAAGTCTAGTTTTTCTATTGCGTCCAAAGGTGAGCTTCCTACCAGCACATGATAAGATAGGTATGATTCAAAATCAGGATATCTTCCTTTTATATCATCCCTAAATTTTCTTTGCTTTTTCAAAAACCATTCTACTCTTTTCCCTCTTCCAAACACTTGAAGAGAAAAATCGTTTACTTTTTTATAAGATTTCTAAGTTCCTGCTCGTATTCTTTTTTGTCTTTTGCCTCTCCCTCGATTCCTTCTGATAATTTTTCGTTAATTTCCTTAATCATTTAGCTGTTATTTTCAAATCTCAAAATTATTCTTTAGTCTTTTCCTTTACTGCCTTTAAAATTTGGGCGTAAATTTTCGGATTTTCGCGCAAAGATTGTTTTGCTTTCTCCTTTCCTGCGCCAAGTTTTGTTTCACCAAAGGAGAAAGAATTTCCAGACTTAGTGACGACTTTGTACTTCAAGCCCGTGTCAATAAGATCTCCTTCTTTAGATATACCCTCATTATACATAATATCAAACTCAGCCGTTTGGAAAGGAGGAGCCACTTTGTTTTTGACCACCTTAGCCTTCACCCGATTGCCAACAATTTGATCTCCCTGTTTGATTTGAGCTGCGCGTCGTACTTCAATACGAACAGAGGAATAGAACTTGAGAGCTTGTCCGCCTGGTGTTGTTTCTGGATTTCCAAACATCACTCCGATCTTCATCCGAATTTGATTAATAAAAATAACTGTCACGTTTCCTTTTGCTACCAGCGCCGTGAGTTTGCGAAGAGCCTGGCTCATTAGCCGAGCTTGACGACCAACATGGGTATCTCCCATTTCGCCTTCGATTTCCGCTTGAGGCACAAGCGCGGCGACACTGTCAACCACAATCACATCCACTGCATTTGATTTCACCAAGGTTTCAACAATATCCAAAGCTTGCTCTCCGCTGTCCGGCTGGGATATTAAAAGATCTTCAACGTTTACTCCAATTTTCTTAGCATAAGATGGATCAAGTGCATGCTCAGCATCAATGAAAGCAGCTGTTCCTCCCTCCTTCTGAGCATTAGCTACAATATGGAGAGCTAACGTTGTCTTTCCCGAAGATTCGGGACCATATATTTCAATTATCCTTCCCCGCGGAACTCCACCGATTCCTAGTGCAATATCAAGAGAGGGAGAACCGGTCGGAATAGCAGCAACATCCACTTTTTTCACCTCGCCAAGCTTCATAATCGACCCTTCTCCAAAGCGGTCTTTGATTTCTTTGACGGTTTCGTCAAGAACTGTTTTTTTGTTTGAGGCTTCTTTAGACATTTAATTAGGATTAAAAATTATCACCTTTATGAATTACGAATAATTATGAAAACATAAAATTTACCATTTATTATCTAAATTTATCGTAATTTTGTATTCTCGTATAAATTTCGTAATTCGCGTAGCCTCTTAATCATTTGGCCCAAAGACCACGTCTCTTATTATCCCCGGATTTTCTGCCAAAATTTTTTCGTCTTTCCCATTTACTCGAACAAATGTCCGGTTGGCTTTTCCACTTGTTATTCTTATTTCTTTCTCCCCCCTAAAGCTTTGCACCGCCCCAGGAAGCATTGTACCAGAATAAATCAAATTTCCATCACTTTCAATAGAAAGCCAAGTTGGAACAGAATCAATTCTTACTATTACTTCCATCCCTTCTTTTTTCTCTGCTTGCTCCCCACTGACTTGCCCTTTACTACCCTCGCTTTCCTCGAAAGCAATTGCTGGCTTTTTGTAGTTTGAACTAATATTAAGGGTTCTTGTAGTCGTCTTACCAAAACGGTTTACAGTAGATATGCTAATTGAATTCATGCCTTCTTGAAGCAAAACATTCTCTCGAAATTCCCCGTTTTCTCTCACCATAACTGGCTGATCATTGATAGTAAGTTTTGCATCTTGATCAGTAAAGCCAGAAATGGTAACTGAGTTTCCCTCCACCGAAATATCTCCAATTGGTTCAGTGACAATGAGTCTCGGAAGAGCAGCAAATCGATCAATCTCTTTGTATAAGTAGTAAAACCCACTCGCCGCCACAGCCACAGCAATGGCAATGGTAATCATTTTTGGGGTCACTACAAAGCGCGGAGCCTGAAAACTTGGAGGTGTTTTTTTCTCCTTCTGTCCATTTTTTTCAAGATTGTTTTTTATATCCTTATCCCGAAGATAAAGAGCAACTATTTTCTGGTGATCAATTCCTAAATATTCAGCATATTTTTTGAGAAATCCTTTAACATAAACATCGGGAGGGAGATCTTCATAGCGGCCTTCTTCAATCATAACCAAATACTTCACGGGAATTTTTGTCTCTCGCGAAATTTCATGAAGAGTTATTCGTCCTTCGCTTCTTACCTTCTTCAATTGTTCACCAAGAGTGTAAGAATTTATTTTCTTCTTTGTAAATCCTCTTAACATAAGAGAACAATTCAAAATTCAAATGTCAAAATTCAAAATCAAAACCAAAAACGAAAATTTTACAAAATTACAAAGTGCTCTAGCTTATTAATGTCTTCTACTGCTACCTCTCTTTGAGACCTATACCTCTCTCTTTTGCCATAATAAAACAGGCAACTCCAAAACCTGTCTAGATTTTCTTTTTGTTTTTCTTCGTAGTTACCAAGCATTATACACCAAACGTCTTATATTTGCCAACGCTCTCTTTGCTCTTGAGTAACTTCTTCACTATCCTCATGTTCGTCTTTTGCTTCGTTTTCCCTATTTAATCCACTGTCGCTTATCAGGATCTCTCTTGGCTTTGATCCATCTGCCGGCCCAATCACTCCATTTTCCTCCAAAAGGTCCAAAAGTCGAGCCGCTCGAGCATATCCCACCCGAAGCCGCCGCTGAAGAAGGGAAGCCGAAGCTTTACCAGACTTCAAAACTATTTCTTTAGCCTCCTCATAAAGCT
Source organism: uncultured Bdellovibrionales bacterium (assembly GCA_964535415.1). Taxonomy (GTDB): domain Bacteria; phylum Patescibacteriota; class Minisyncoccia; order Moranbacterales; family UBA11712; genus CAZHTL01. Next base: position 5,772 of record CAZHTL010000040.1, read on the forward strand.
CATCCCCTTCGCTCCCCTCGCCAAAAGCTCCTCCCATTGATTTCCCGCCCAGACTAATTTTTTGAGGAGCTGTTACTTCTTCATCGTATTCAACTTTTTCCTTAAGTTGAGATTTGATGAATTTCACCACTCGTCTTACCTCTGATTCAGAAACAAAAACCCCCTGAACTCTTTTCGGTTTAGGCGAGCGAGCCGAAAGGAAAAGCATATCGCCGTTTCCCAGTAATTTTTCTGCTCCAGCCATATCAAGAATGGTTCGCGAATCAATTTGGGTTGCTACTTGAAAAGCAATCCGAGTAGTAATGTTAGCTTTGATGAGTCCAGTAAGAACCTCAACTGAAGGTCGTTGAGTTGAAACAATAAGGTGAATCCCGACAGCTCGAGCCATTTGAGCAAGTCTTACAATAGCTGCTTCCACTTCCTTAGAGTGAGAAGCCATAATATCCGCTAGCTCATCAATAATAATCACAATAAAAGGCAACTTTTTCATTTCTTCTTCGCCAGTCACTTCACCTGTTTCTTCATCAATGATTTTTCTCTTCTGACCAACTTTGACTTTATTGTTATAAGAAAAAATATCCCGCGAACCAACTTCCTGAAGAAGTTTATAGCGTTCTTCCATTTTTCCAATCGCCCATTTCAAAGAATTAGCCACCTTTCCGTTGTCAACTACTGTAGGTGTAAGAAGATGGGGAATGCCATTGAAAGCAGTGAGTTCCACTCGCTTAGGATCAATTAGGATAAGCTTTAAGTCATCAGGGGAATTTTGATAAAGGAGAGAAAGAATTATGGTATTGATACAAACGCTCTTTCCCGTTCCCGTAGCGCCAGCAATCATAAGGTGGGGCATTTCGGCAAGATCTCCCATGACATAATTTCCCGCCACATCTTGCCCAAGCGCTAAAGTCAGATTTGATTTTCTTTCTGCAAATTCAGGACTCTCAATGATGTCTCGAAGACGAACAAGGGTCGATGTTTTATTGGGAACTTCAATCCCAATCAGAGATTTTCCCGGAATGGGTGCTTCAATGCGAATCGGATGAGCGGCCAGAGCTAAAGATAGATTGTTATTGAGACTGGTTATTTTGGAAAGCTTGATGCCCGCCGCCGGTTTGAAGCAATACTGGGTTACAGAAGGACCAACACTAATATCTCCAATTTCAACATCTATTCCAAAATTTTTGAAAGTTTCCTGAATTATTTTGGCATTGGCTTCAATATCGCCTCCTTTGGCTTTTCCAGTAGTTTTTTCAAGAAGATCCAGCGGGGGAAGATTCCAGCCTACCGGCTCAATTTGTCTTTCTGGAAGCAATTTTCTTTTTGGGGAAACTACTCTCTCCGACTTTCTTTTAAGGACTTCACTGATCCTAGCCGCCGCCGAAACTTTAACTTCCTCTTTTTCTCTTTCTTTTTCAGTACACGAAGTATCTTGGCTAGACTCACTCCCCTCTTCCTCATATCCTTCTTCCTTATCTTTCTTTTCCTTCATCCATTCAATTGGCCAAAGAAGCGCTCTCAGAGGAACATTGAGCGCCAAAAGAAGCGAAGCCACCGCTAAAGAGAGAAGAACCACTATCCCGGCTGAAAAACCAAAAAACTTAAGAACTGGATAAGCTACTGTCGCACCCAAAACTCCTCCTCCCCAGCCGTTTTTGGCCGAAGCAACCATTTCGGAAAGAGGATAGAAAATGTGCACTATTCCCAAGAGGCTCGCAAAAAACAAAAAAAATCCGGTTGCTACAAAAATATAGTACCTTTCGGTATCCCGTCGAAAATACAGAAAACCAACCGCAATCATCAAGACGGGAAGAAGGTAGCGCCCAATACCAAAAGCCAAAGACAAAATCCTATTAAAATATTTTCCAAAAGTCCCCGCTCCGCCAAAAAGACTGAAGACGGCAAGGATTGCCAGAGCTATTAAAAAAATAGCGACGATCGAGCGCTTGGTGTCAGAGCTTAAGCCCGTGCGAGGCCTTCCTTGCCCCCGTCCGTTG
>CAZHTL010000041.1:0-3487 GCA_964535415.1 uncultured Bdellovibrionales bacterium
ATATAAGTATGATAAAGAAAAATTACGATCCATTTTAGAGCCGCTTGACAAATGGGAGGATGTCTTGAAAGTTGACGGAACTGCTCTTAAAAATATTCTTAGCATCCTTCCTTTTGAAAAAAGAAAAGAAGTTGAGAAAGCCAAAATTTTAGACAAAGAATCAAAAACTTTTGTAGTAAAAAAGGAATAAATTTCCTTCAAGCCAATTCAATTTAAGACAATTAGATAAATTATATTTCTTCATATTTTTTAATGCTCCGCGGTTGGCTTTAGCTTCCTATAATTCAATTTTGAAGTTTAGACGACTGGAAAAGGCTGAATATTAAATTTGTATGTTTGCAGTGATTCATAATTCGTAATTCGTAAAATAGAAATTGGTGTCTTGGCAAAAAATTAAAAAATACATTCGCCAATTTTTTCTTATTGATGATACTCCTCATAAAGTAGCCGGTGGAGCGGCTTTGGGAGTTTTTTTAGGAATTACTCCTGGAGAAGGGATTCTGGCAACCCTCGTGTTAGCTTCTCTTTTTAGACTCAATCGTCTCGCGGCTCTGACTGGAGTCGGCGCCGTTAATATGTGGACTACTTTTTTAGTTTTTCCCCTGGCGGCGGCAGTAGGAAGCTGGCTTTTTGGAATAAATTATGAAGTTCTGCGGAAAAATTTCAGCCAAATAAGCCATACCAGCTGGAGATATTTTCTAGGCAAAGCCGTTTTCTTTGATCTTACTCTTCCTCTCATTGTCGGCTTTGTCGCGGTAGCTGGAGCAATCTCACTTACAGTCTACTTCGGTCTTCTTTATTTCCTTATTAAAAGAAAGCATTTCCGAAAAAATGCTCATTTACTTGAATTAAAAAAGGAAAAATAGTTTTCTTATTTTTAAGGAGAATTACGCAACACAAATAATTGTCTCAGAGCTTTCCTAAAATGGCATCTCAGGAAGGAAAACTCGGAAAAAATATTTTCTACTTAATACAACACTTAGCTGGCTGGTAACCTCGCTTTTCCGCCTCTTCCTTTGAGGAAAAACAAATCCGGTTTTCTGGTTTTATCTTCATCGCCCATTGGCAAGTAGGAAGGTGATATTTGTTGGAATTTTTGCTGGCAATAAAAGCGCACTCTTGATTTTCAGCACTTGGTTGGGAATCAGTTTTCTTTTGGCTATTCGACTGCAAAACAGCACTATCTGCACCCGAGTTAGTGTTTTTTTCGACTTTCGGGCAAGGTGCGCAAGCCGGTTGATTGACTACGATCGGTCCTTTTTGGTTTTCCTCTCCTTTTAAAAATCCAGCCTCGAAAGAGATTGCCGCAATTAAAATAATACCCACTGCTAAAATAATTTTCTCTTTATACTTTCCGATCCGCTCTAGCCAATTATTTTCCCCCAAAGGCCTTTTCTTTGGATCTATATTCATTTTATACACGCCTTTTTCTTCATCCTCTATTTCAACTTCAAATTGATCCGGTGTTGACATAACTTGACTTAGTTGTTATTATTTTCTAGTAAACTCTAAATATCACTTATCTTTAATTTGCCTTAAATATGGCTCATCGTAAAGCCGGCGGTTCAACTCAACTGGGACGCGATTCCATTTCCAAACGCTTGGGTATTAAAAAGTTCGGCGGCCAGGTTGTGAAAGCCGGAAATATCATCGTTCGCCAACGCGGAACCAAATTCCGCCCAGGAAAAAATGTCGCTAAGGGATCAGACGACACTCTTTTCGCTTTGACTGACGGAATAGTTAAATTCACTACCAAAAAAATCCGCAAGTTCACTGGCGCCCTAGAAAGAGCGAAATTTGTGAATGTGAAGTGAAAAATTAGAAAAATTAACAACAGGAGAAAAGGAGAATTGAAAATGGATTGGATTCAGGAAAGAACTTTATTGCTTTATCTGGCAATTTTCACCGTTTTTTTATTGCATTTTTCACAAACTCCCGAAACAATGGATGAGGACAAAGAGGTGACGACTTAAACTCGGGATGAAATTGAGTGCCCAAGAAAAAAGGATGTTTGCTTTTCGGCAATTCAGCAATTTCCATAAGACGGCCATCCGGTGAAGTTCCAGAAAATATGAGTCCCGCTTTTTCGAGCTGAGAAATGTATTCTGGATTCACTTCCCAGCGATGGCGATGACGTTCAGAGATATTTTTCTTTTTATAAGCCTGATAAGCAATGGTCCTTTTCTTGAGAATTGCCGGATAAGCCCCCAGCCTCATCGTCGCTCCATAATTTTTGTCAGCTAAATTCTTTTTCTGTTCTGGCATAACGTCAATTACTGGAAATTTAGTTTGACGGTCTACCTCGGTCGTGTTTGCTTCTCGAAAACCTAAAACATTTCGAGTAAATTCAACAACCATAAGTTGCATTCCGTAGCAAAGCCCTAAATAAGGGATTTTGTTTTTGCGGCAAAACTCAATCGCTTTTATTTTCCCCTCTACTCCCCGTTCACCAAATCCACCGGGAACAATTATCCCTGTATAATTTCTCAGTTCTTCTATTTTTCCTGAATTTTTTTCATATTCTTCGGAGTTTAGCCAATCAATAACCGGTTTTCTCTTGAAAAAATAACAAGCGTGCTTTACTGCCTCTATAACAGATATATAGGCATCGGAAAGCACGAAATCACCTGTTCCAAAATATTTCCCGACAATACCAATTCGTAAAGGTTTTTTTGAGTTTTTAATATTTTGCACCATCTTTTGCCACTTTGCTAAATCTTTTTTTCTTGCTCGCAGACCCAATTTTTTTAGGATCGTGCGACTTAAATCGTCTTTTTCAAAATTAATTGGCACTTCATAGACTGACTCAATGTCTGGCGCGCTAATAATGTCTTCTTCTTGAAGATTGCAGTGATCAGCTAGTTTTTCCTTGCGCTTCCGATCAAGGGAGGTTTCTGACCGAGCGATAATTAAGTCCGGCTGGATCCCAGCAGCGTTTAGAGTGCGAACGGCATACTGAGTCGGTTTAGTCTTCATTTCCCCTATTTTACTCGGAATAGGAAGATAACTTACTAGAACAAAAAGAACATCTCCTCGATTTTGAAGCCGAAGCATTCTTCCCGCCTCCAAGAATAAAAGCCCTTGATACTCTCCCAGGGTGCCGCCAATTTCAATAAGCATAATTTCCGCTTTTGCTTTCTTTTGCGCCTTTTGAATCCGACGAATAATTTCTTTGGGAACATCTGGGACAACGTCAACACATCGCCCGCCATAACCCATCGAGCGTTCGCGGTCAATAATCGCCTTATAGACCATACCGTTGGTCATATAATTTTCTTTAGAAAGCGTAAGGTTTAAAAATCTTTCATAATGTCCCATATCCTGATCTGTTTCAAGTCCATCTTCCAAAACAAAAACTTCTCCATGTTCTGTCGGATTCATTGTTCCCGCGTCAACATTAAGATAGGGGTCAATTTTCATCACTGTTACTCGGAAGCCCTTTGACTGCAGAATGTTTCCAATCGAAGCAGTAGCAATTCCCTTTCCT
>CAZHTL010000042.1:0-13447 GCA_964535415.1 uncultured Bdellovibrionales bacterium
CTTAATTGCCAAAAATTATTCCTACTTTTACAGTTTGGACAATTGATTTTCATGCCAGAAATTTATCATTTCTGGTCCGATATTTCAAACTTAACCCAACTATTTTATAATTTTGATTGCCCTTTGAAGACAACCCTAACAAAAAAGAAGTCATTAGTTTTGAATTTTATACCATATCATATCAAAAGACAGTCTTAGACTTTAAAATATGCCTAATAAAAAAAGAATTTTATTTCTTACTCGCCCAATTTGTCCACCTTGGGACGAAGCGTCCAAAAATTTTGCCTATACTCTCGCCAGACACACGAACGGTTTCGAAATTCATCTTTTGACTTACGGAAAGACGACTGATCTGCCAAAAAACATTGTCCAACATGGTATTTATTCTTCGCCAAAACTAAACTTGACGCAAAAGTTCAGGTTATTTAGATTTCTTAGGAAAGCGAACAGCTTTGATATTGTCCATTCCCTTTTCACTCCAACAAAATTAAATTCTTTTCTTATCAAACTGGCGCTGGGAAGAAAAAAAGCTAAACTTATTCAAAACGTGGCAACTCTGCGGAAAGATTTATACAACACAGAAGATTTCAAGAAAATGCTATTTGGAGATTTGATTGTTGTTTATTCAGATTATGCCAAAGAAAAACTTGAAGAGATAGGACTTAAAAACGTAAAAAGAATTTATCCAGGAATTGACCTTGAAAAATATCGCCCGAATCCCAAAAAGATAATCCTAATGGAAAAATACGGAATCAAGAATAACGACTTTGTTATTAATTTTACCGGTGAATATATGCGGCTAGGAGCTATTGACGATGTAGTGGAAAGTTTTATTAATATTGCAAAAGAAAATGAAAACTTTCACCTCCAGCTTGCCTGCCGAATGAAAAATAAAGCTGACGCCAAAAAGAAAGAGGAAATTGTCAAAAAACTAAAAACTGCCGAGTGCTTGCCTAAAGTCTCTTTTTTTGACGATCAGAGCTATGAAATGGCAGACGTTTATAATCTTGCCGATATCTCTCTTTTCCCTGTTCGAGATATGCGCGGAAAATTTGATATTCCCCTTGCCGTCATTGAAGCTATGGCCTGTGGAAAACCAGTAATTGCTTCTAATCTGGAAAGGCTGAGGCACTTTTTGAATTCCGAAAATAGTCTTTTGATAAATCCGGGAGACCGCCAAACTCTTCAAGAGAATATTCTATACCTATACAAAAATCCTGACCGACGACGCGAACTGGGAGAAAAAGGCTTGCGTTTTGTAAGGGAAAATTTTGATATCATAAAAGTAGCCAAAGAATACGAAGATGTTTATAGAAATCTCTAAAAGACGGAGCCCCAGATTTCAAACACCGAATTCCAAATAAATTCCAATTTCAAAACTCCAATTCTCGAAACAAATTTTTTAATTTTAGTCATTGAAATTTTGATATTATTTGGGATTTGTTGCTTGTGATTTTTGTTGTAGTTATGGTCGGTTCAAAGTAAAACTTTAATTATTCTATTGATAACTTGGTAGAATTTAATAGTCCACTCTTAAACGAAACTCCCACAAGCATACCCTCGAGAATTTAGAGCACGATTAAAACTAGGCCAAGGCTCTTATGAAGTACGAAATAAAATCACTCGGAAAACACAAAAAACAATTTCAGACACCCAAAATGAAGGTTTCAGCAATTTTGTACGTTTCTGATGAGTTGATGCCCAGTGAAACCACCCTTGAAGAAATTGAACAAACAGCCGCTTCCGGCTATGTTTTCCACCATTTCGCCGCCCTCAGCGATGTGCACAGCAAAAAGGGGCGCAAGAACCCAGCCGGAACAGTCGTGCCAACAAAAGAGTATTTCCTTCCTCAAATCAACGACACAGCTCCTAATTGCGGTATGCGGTTTTTGAAAACCAGCCTGACCGACGCGGATATGACTGAAGAAAAAATAGAAAAATTGTTTAACGCACTCATTAGACCCATTCCCACTAAAGCTTATCTTGGCGAAATTATTCCCTTTTCACTAGTTATGGAAATCTGCCAAAAAGGAGTAGAACCAGTAGTAAAATATTTTGAAATAAAAACCAAAAGTGAAATTGAAAATACTTTCAAAAACGGCAATTTTTTTGAAGGAGAAATTTCTTCAAAAGATATTTGGAATACTCTTCCAAAATTATTTCTCTGGATTGGAAAATATCGACTGGGAATTTTGGGGGCGGCTGGAAATCATTTCCTGGATCTTATGAAAATTACTGAAATAAAAAACGAGCATTTAGCCGAAAAACTAGGAGTAAGAAAAGGGCAATACATTTTTCTTATGCATACCGGATCCGGCCTCCTAGGACAATACGCTTCTTATCTTTATACCCCCAAGGAAAAGGAGCACTTAAGCCAAAAAATTATTTTGGAACTTGGAAAGTTGACTTTTTGGCCTGAAAATAAAAAAATTTTTCAGAAACTAAACAAAAAGATTAAGGAATATAAAGGCAAGCCGGAATACCTCGCCTATCACGAAGATAGTCCCGAAGGAAAAAAGTTTATCACTGCTCATTGGGCGGCCGCTAATCATGGCTTTGCGAACCGAGCTATTCTTACTCACAAGCTACATCAAACTATTGAAAAAATTTTAGGAAAAGATCCTGAACTCGAACTGCTTTATGATATGCCCCATGTGTATATTGACAAAGAACAGCACTACGGCGAGAAAGTCTGGGTTCACCGCAATAATACCTCTCGAGCTTTTGGACCAGCGCGCATGAAAAATCATCCGGTCTTTTCTGAAACTGGAGAACCGGTTTTTCTTCCTTCCTCAATGTCCACTCCCGCTTATCTAGCCGTAGGAACGGATGAAAATGAAGAAACATTTTTTTCCGCCGCTCATGGCACTGGTCGACGCCGCCAGCCGGAAAACGACAAAGCGCAAACCAAAGAAGAATTGTTAGCAAAAATGAAGAAAAGAAAAGTGAAATTGTTCAATGCCAAGTCAAAAGGCGTTGTCTTTCAAGATGCTAGTTATTATAAAGATGTAGAAGAAGTTATTGAGGGGATGGAAGAAAATAGAATCGTGAAAACAGTGGCCAGAATGGAACCTTTAGCTGTATTAATGTATTAATTAACATGAAGCTTATCACCCTTTCTGGACTCGATGGCTCCGGAAAATCAACTCAAATTGAACTTTTAAAGGATTACCTTAGTTCACAAGGCAAAACCTTTTTTCATTTTCACGCGGTGAATTTCTCAATCGCCAATCGTAGAAGTTTAACCTCTGTGACCAATAAAAGTGTCAAGAAAGCCAACTGGCTTCAGATTCAACTGAGAAAAATTGCTTTATTTATCGATATTTTTCGCTTTAAGCAACTGATTAAAAAATTGAAGGTTGATCATATTATCAGCGATCGGTATTTTTATGACAGTGTGGTGAACATTTTATTCCTGGAAAAAAGTTGTAGACGTCGGACGTCTACAAAATTATTCGCGGAAAAGTATATTCCCAAACCTGATTTCGCTTTTTATATTTCCGCAAAACCTGAAACTATTATGAGGCGCAAGCGAAAACCAGATCAAGGAATAGAATACTTAAAGACTAAAGAAAAGCTGTATGAACAAAGAAAAGAAAACTGGAAAATGATAACCATTGATGGAGAAAAAGATAAAAAAGAAGTAAACCAAGATATTATAAATTGCCTAAAAAATCAATATGGAGAGAAAAAAATTTGAAAATCCATCTTTAAAGGAAATAGAGGGAGAAATTTTAGAGGTAAAACAATTTCCAGATGGAGCAATAGGAATCAAATTCGCCAAAACCAAAAATAACAGAGGAACTTGGTTAAATAAAGAGAGTGATGAGGGTCAATTTTTTATGAACCCTGAGGATTTCCGAAAAATAAACTTTAGGGGTACTTTAGGTGTTGGAATGAGAATAATTCTAAAAGTTGACGAAGAAGATCAAATTCAAGAAATTCAAAGGATATTACATTAAATTCCTAAAGCTAAGCTTTATGACAAGAGTTTCAGAATAAGCACTATGTCGAAATTTCTCATAAAATCTTTTTTCTGGATTACTCTTTCAGAAATAATCTACAATCTTTCGGCATATGTTATTCACTCTGTCATAGGAAGAATATTGGGACCGGAGGGCTACGGCCGGTTTGGTATTGTTATTACTCTTACTACCATGACGGTGGTACTCATTGGTCAGAGCGTACCGACAGCAATGTCAAAATATTTGAGTGAAATTTTTGAAAAAGAAAAAGGGTTGATTCCAGTTATCAAGCGACAAACGATCAAAATCCAAAGTGTGATTATTGGTTTAGTAACAGTAATTTTTTTTATCGCTTCTCCCCTGATCGCCCGCCTACTCGGTGATCCGAATCTTACAAATTTATTTCAGCTTTCTTCTCTGGTTATTCCCGCTTTTGCCCTGGCTTCTTTTTATTTTTATTACTACACCGGGATTCATAAATTCAAAATTCAGGCTTTTCTCAAAGCAAGCCGGGGCATCCTGCGAATTGTGTTTATCATCGGTCTTGCTTTTCTTCTGAAATCACGAGGTTTGGCGCTTGAAGGAGCTATTTTGGGCTACATTGTCGTTCCCCTTTTGATCTTTTTTGAAGCTTTTGTGCTCGATCCTTTTAAAAAAATAAAAGCGGCTGGTATTTTCGATTGGAAAAAATTGGTATTTTTTGCTTGGCCGGTAACAATTTTTCTTATTGCTTACCAACTTCTCAACACAATCGATCTATATCTAGTGAAAGCAATTTTGCGTTCTGATTTTCAAACAGGAATATATAATGCCGCTTATACTGTTGGCACGATTCCCTATAATCTTTTTTATGCCCTCGCTATTATTCTCTTGCCCTCAGTTTCAAAGTCAACTTCACTAAACAATTTTGAGGAAACAAAAAAAATCGTCAGTCAGTCCTTGCGATTTTTGGTGATGTTTCTCTTGCCAGTTTGCCTTCTGATGTCCTATTTTTCCGTGCCGATCATAAAGATTTTTTATTCCTCAAAATACCTAGCGGCCGCACCGGTAATGTCAATTTATGTAATTGCCGAAGGATTTTTAACCGTTTTTTATGTCCTCACTTTTATTCTAAACGGCATTGGAAAAGTTAAGTTGCCAATGGTGACCGCTCTTATTGGGCTTTTTTTGAATATAGTCCTAGCTTTTTTCTTGATTCAAGTATATGGAATTATAGGAGCTGCCATTGGAACAGCTCTTATGGCATTGGCGGTAATGTTGATTGGCCTTTACTGTACCTATCGCGAACTTGGATACCTTTTTGAGTTATCAAGTCTACTTAAAATAATTGCGGCTTCACTTATGATGTTTGTTTTAGCTTTTGTTTTCCCACAAAGTGATTACTGCTTTATCCTTTGGTCATTGATTCTTTTTACTTTTTACCTTGTTTTCCTCTGGACACTTCGAGAAATTGATTCTCGGGATCTAGTCTTTATCAAAGAGCTTTTATCTCGTAAAAAATCAAGGTATGAAGAAATTGAAGAAGCAAAGTTTATTGATGGGAGGTAAAAGATTTTCTCCTAAGATGCCATCTCAGGAAAAAAATTATTTTGCCAATCGGACTGTGTTCCAAAGAAGCATCGCGATTGTTACTGGACCTACTCCTCCCGGCACAGGAGTAATATAAGAAGCCTTTTTGGAAACTTCTTGAAAATCAACATCGCCAAATATTTTTTTCCCGATACGATTTATTCCAACATCAATCACCACTACTCCTCTTTTGACCATATCAGCTCGAATCAAGTTTCTTTTTCCGACAGCCACCACTAGGATGTCCGCCTGGCGCGTAAAAGCGCTTAGATCTTTTGTGTGGCGGTGGCAAATGGTGACTGTTGCTCCGTAATTAAGAAGAAATTGAGCTATTGGCTTTCCAACAATATTTGAACGACCTACAACAACTGCGTGTCTACCCTCAATTTTTATTTTATACTCTTCTAAAAGTTTCATAATTCCGAAGGGTGTTGCCGGAGCCACAACAGAGTGATCCTCCCCTATTTGGGCAAATTTGCCATAATTTTCTGGATGAAGACAATCGGCATCTTTTTGAGGGTCAAGCGCTTCTAAAATTTTTGTTTTGTCAATATGCTTCGGGAGCGGCAATTGAACCATTATCGCAGAAATTTTTTTATCTTTATTAAGTTTTTTTATAACCCCTAAAAGCTTCTTTTCGGATATTTTTTCAGAAAATTTAAGCGTTTTTGATTCGATTCCCACTTCAGCGCAAAAAACTTCCTTTCGCCGAACATAAATTGAGGAAGCTAGGTCGTTTCCAACCAAAACCATCGCTAAAACAGGCCTTTTTTTCATTTGAGAAACCTGTTTTTTGAGATTTTTTAAAATTTTCTCGGCTAGTTTTTTTCCGTCGAGCAGGCGCATTTCTCTAGAATGATTTCTTATGTTAGAATTGTAATAAAGAATAGAAAGAAAAGCAACAAAGAAATGAAGGAGTCTCTTTTATATGAAAAAGTAAGAAATAATTCAGTCAAGTGTAAAACTTGCCACCATTTTTGCACTATTGCGCCAGGAAAACGCGGCATTTGCGGGGTGCGCGAAAATACTAAGGGAAAATTGTATTTTCTTCCCTATGGTCGAGTTATCGCCGCCCACCTTGATCCTGTTGAAAAAAAACCCTTGTATCATTTTCTTCCTGGAACCTTCAGCTATTCAATTGCCACTGTTGGTTGCAATTTCCGCTGTGGAAACTGCCAAAATTGGCAAATTTCCCAGTTCCCCAAAAGCGAGACTACAAATCGCGAAATGATTGAAAAAAGCGGAGAAAGTCTGCCGCCCAAAGAGGTGGTTCAACTGGCTAAAAAATCTAGGTGTCCTAGCATTTCCTATACTTATACAGAACCAACCATTTTTCTTGAATACGCTTTGGACACAATGAAACTGGCAAAATCAGCCGGTCTCAAAAATATCTGGGTTTCCAATGGATTTATGAGCCGAGAAACCTTGGAGCTTGTAGCGCCTTATCTAGATGCGATAAATATTGACATAAAATCGTTTGAGGACAAATTCTACCGAGAAAATTGCGGGGCGCGCCTTGAGCCAGTTCTTGAAAATTGCAAAGAAATTGTGAAAAAAAAGATTTGGCTCGAAGTAACAACTCTGATAATTCCCACTCTTTCAGACGACGAAAAAATGCTTGAACAAATTGCCAAATTTATTAAAAACGAACTCGGAGATTTTGTTCCCTGGCACCTAAGCGCTTTTTCTGGAACAATTTCTTGGAAGTTTCAGCACCTCCCTGATACACCGCTCAAAAAAATCAAAAAGGCTTGGAAAATTGGCAAGTCCAAAGGACTCAAGTATGTCTATCCAGGAAATATCCCTAGCTCCGAAGCGGAAAACACCTACTGCCCAAAATGCAAAAAGGTGGTTATCCAGCGAATGAATTACTTTGTTGAAAGATTAGATAAAAAAGGAAAGTGTCCCGATTGCGGATTTGCTCTGGAGGGCTTCTTCGATATCTAGGCTTTAAATTATAATTTTCAAATTTCAAGAATGATTAGATTTGCCGCCATAACTCCCCATCCTCCTATAATCGTACCCACCATCGGCCGGAGCAACTTGAATTTGTGCCGAAAGACAGTAGAAGCTATGAAAACCTTAGGAGAAAAATTTCGGGCTGTGAAAGCAGATACGCTTTTTTTGGTTTCTCCTCACGGTCCTGCACAGTATGACCGGTTTACTATCAACTATTCTCCCCTACTCCGCGGCGATCTTTCTTCCTTCGGCGATCAACGCCAGTTTAACTTTGAAAATGATCGAGAACTTATTGATGAAATTTTGGAAAACAGTCGCTCGGCTAATCTTCCCATCGGATTAGTCAGAGAATTCGAACTGGATCATGGCGCTTTGGTTCCTTTGTATTATCTCTTAAATGAAAAAGGGTTGAGCTATAACCCCAAACTAATTCATATGGCTTTTTCAATGCTCCCTTTTGATTATCATTTTCATTTGGGAAAAGTTTTAGGAGAAGTTTTGCAAAAAAGCTCGAAAATCATCGCTTTTGTTGCCAGTGGAGATTTGTCTCATCGGGTCACTCCCGAAGCTCCCGCCGGATATTCACCTCAGGGAAGAGTTTTTGACAAGACTTTACTTGATCTCATCCGAAAAAAGAATACTAAGGGAATTCTTAATCTTGACCCCCATCTTATTGAAGAAGCCGGTGAATGCGGCTTGCGGTCGATTATTATTCTTTTGGGAGTTCTTAGCAACCTTCGCTGGGAGGTAAAATCCCTAAGCTATGAAGCGCCTTTTGGAGTTGGATACGCAGTAGTAAATTTTCATATCAAATAGTCAACAATTGTAGCGTAATCATAACAACCCCAAATATGAATCTCTATGTTCAATTGGCCAAATCGGCTATTGAAGAATATGTCAAAAGGGGAAGAATAGTTAACATCCCCCAGAATCTTCCACCAGAATTCTATACCCAAAAAGGAGGAGTATTTGTGAGCCTTCACAAAGGCAATGAATTGAGAGGATGCATCGGAACCTACTTTCCTGTTCAAAAAAATCTAGCCGAAGAAATTATTCTCAATGCTATTGCCGCTTGCTCACGAGACAATCGTTTTCTTCCTATAAGTTCGGAAGAATTACCGGAACTGAAAGTAGAAGTCAGCCTTTTGAGTACCCCTAAAAAAATTTCCAGCCTGGCGGAAATTGATCCTCAAAAATACGGCCTCATTGTAAAATGCTCGGATGGCCGCGTAGGCCTTCTTCTTCCCAATTTGGAAGGAATTAACTCAGCTGAGCAACAACTCTCGATCGCTTGTCAAAAAGGAGGGATAAATCCTGCCTTTGACAAAAATCTGGAAATATATATCTTCACCACCCAAAAGTATGAAGAATAAAGATTATCTAATTCAAGTTGCTCCTCTCATCCGCCTGCCGATTACCAGAACGCAGGTTTTTTCATATTTATCCCAGAAACCAATAAAAAGCGGCACTCTTGTGAAAATTCCCTTTCGCAGTCGCCTTATTTCAGGAATTGTGATGGAAAGCCAAGAAAATTTCTCAAGAAAATCAAATTTCCAGATCAAAGAAGTGAAAAAAATTGTGGAAGAAGAAGTACTTTCTCAAAAACAACTGGAACTAGCAAAGAAAATAGCAAATTTTTACTTAGCATCGCTGGGAATAATTTTGAAAATAATGGTTCCTCCAATCACAAAGAAGAGGAAAAGAAAGTTAGCTAGTTTGTCAAAAAGAGACGAACTAGAAAATAACGAACAAGCTAAAAAGATACTTAGTCTCAAAGACAAAGAAATTGTTCTTACTGGAAACAAAAAAGAAAGAGACAAAATTATTTTCTTAGCTATGCGAAAGACTTTAGAAGAAAACAAGCAATTTCTTTATCTCGTTTCAGAGATATTCCCAGCGGCTGCTTTTTTTGAAAAACTCAAAAAATACTTCCCAACAAATGAAATTGCCTTGATTCACAGTTCAACTCCCCAAGGAGAATTTTTCAATATTTGGAAGGATTTAAAGAATAAAAAGATAAAAATAATTGTTGCCACAAAAATAGGTTTATTTCTTCCTTTTTGCAAACTGGATACGATTGTTATTGAAGAATCTGGTGATACTTCTCATAAGCAATGGGATATGAATCCCCGCTATAGCGTCCTCCCAGTCGCTCACTTCCTGGCTGAAATTCACAAAGCCAAGATAATGTACTCTGACTTTACCCCTTCGGTTGAAATCTGGAAGAAAAAAGAAGAAAAAGCTATCCGGATAATAAACTTAGAAACAGATAATTCAAACCGCTATGAACTTAAAATAGCTAACATTTTTACAGAAAAGAAGAGTATTGATTTCCCGATAGGAAAAGAGCTGTTTGAGTCGCTGTCGAATGTCCTAAATAAAAAAGGAAAGTCTTTGCTAATTGTCAACCGCCGAGGTTTTTCAAGCTACTCAATTTGCCAAAACTGCAAAACAATTTTGCGGTGTCCAAATTGCGATCGGGCCCTCGTTTATTTTGAAGAAAAAGAAAAATACAAGTGTCTCCATTGCCGCCATCAAATGAATCTTTTGAGCTCCTGTCCTTCTTGCGGAGCTTGTCAATTTTCACATCAAGGAATAGGGATTCAATTAGTTGAAAAAAAGATAAAAAGACTTTTTCCCTCAACGCGAGTTTTACGCTTGGATAGTGATATTTCAAAACTAAAAAAAGGAATCGCCAAAATTCTTCAAGACTTAGCCAAAAAAAACTTTGATATCCTCATCGGGACACAAATAGCTTTGAAAATTGGGAGTTTAGTTGATTTCGACTTGGTAGCTTTTCCTAGTTTTGACGAATTGGAAAGCATCCCTGATTTTAATACCAGGGAACTAGCTTTTACTATGCTTAGCCAAGCCAAAAGTCTTCTTAAAAAGAGGGGGGTTTTGCTGATCCAGACTGCTTATCTCAGGAATCCCCTGTTAAAACTCTTCCAAAGCGAAAAAAAAGGAGAATTTTTTGAAAAAGAGTTAAAAGAAAGAAAAAAAACGAATAATCCTCCTTTTTCACGAATCATCAAGTTATTTTATCGACACCCGAATAAGAAAAAAGTAGAAAAAGAAACTCAAGGAATATTTGACTTGCTTCAAAAGTTTACCGATAATAATGTTATTGATATAAACGAGCCTTATGAGCCATTGATCAACAAGAAGAGAGGCTATTATTATAAAAATATCTTGATTAAAGCCAAAAGGCGAGCAGATGTTCAGAAACTATCTATCTCTCCAATCCTGGATAAACTCAAAAAGGGATGGGAAATAGATCTAGATCCAGTGTCAACTGTTTAAATTCCAGACCTCAAAAAAATCCTGATGTTCTCCTGGGATGACACTTTGGGTTAGGAGAGAATGAAATTATAACCTGTACAGATCGAGGTTTTACCTCGAGTAAGCTCAAAGTGAAACCTCGATGGTAAACTGATACCTTAGGAAGAAATGAATTACCCAATCGCAGCAAGCTGCGGGATATTATCACTCTTCGTAATAAATTTTTGCTTTTAATTTTAATTAAGATAACTTGTAAAGAAACGTGAGTCCCGTAAAATCCTCAAAATTATGCTAAAAATTCTCATATATCCCAATGATTTTCTTCGCCAAAAAACAGAAGAAGTAAAAGACTTCAAAGATCCGCAACTCCAGAAATTAATTTTGGAAATGGTAAAAACTATGAGAGCCGAAAAAGGCATTGGACTAGCCGCGCCTCAAGTTGGATCCAACTTGCGAGTCTGCACTGCTGAAGTGGATAATAATCTTTATATTTTAGTTAACCCTAAAATAAAATCATACTCTCGAAAAAAATCAATTTTTGAGGAAGGATGTTTGAGCTTTCCAGGAAAATTTTTTTCAGTGGAACGACCCGTAAAAGTGAAAATAAAAGCCAAAGATCCTACTGGTAAAAAGATAAAGATCAGAGCCGATGGTCTTTTGGCTCGCGTGCTTCAGCACGAAATTGACCATCTCGACGGAATTTTAGTAATTGATCGAGCAATAAAATGAAATTCTTGATATCCAAGATGGAGAATTTTTGTCTTGGATATTAGGAAGAAGCAGAGTTTTTGACCCCTCAAGAAACTAAAATTATTTTCTTCGGCACTCCTCCTTTCGCGGCAGTGATTTTTGAGAGTTTAATTAAAGCCGGATACAAAATCGCGGCCGTTTTCACTCAGCCCGATAAAAAAGTTGGCCGAGAGAGAAAAATGAAAAAATCAGCTGTCAAAGAATTAGCCCAAAAAAACTCTCTTCTTATTTTCGAACCACAGGATTTAAAAAATGAAAAAGTAAAAAAAGAAATAATCAAACTGCAACCGGACGTGATTGTGGTCGCTGCTTATGGAAAAATTCTCCCTAAATCCATTCTTGATATTCCAAAATACGGAGCTATCAACGTTCATGCTTCTCTTCTGCCAAAATTTCGCGGCGCTTCTCCTATTCAAGAAGCTCTTCTTTCTGGCGAAGAAAAAACGGGGGTCACTTTGATGCTTATGAATGAAAAAATGGACGCGGGAAAAATTATCAACCAAAAAGAAATTCCCATTGAAAAAAATGACCATACTTTCACTTTAAGCCAAAAACTGGCTAGATTGGCAGGGAAAATGCTGATTGAAACTTTACCTTTGTGGCTTAGCGGTTCAATCAAAGCCAAAGCGCAAGACGAAAAAAAAGCTGTTTATTGTCGAGTAATCAAAAAAGAAAATGGGAAAATTAACTGGAATGAGCCAGCCGAGATAATTTTTAGAAAGTGGAAAGCTTATTTTCCCTGGCCGGGAATTTTCACCTTTTTCCCTTCAAAAAAGGGAAAAAAGAGACTAAAATTAATAGAAATAGAAGTAAAAGAAAATGAAGAGGCTGGAGAAATTTTCGGAAAAGTTATAAAATGGAAAAATCAAATAGCCGTGCAAACAAAAAAGGGGCTGATTGTTTTAAAGAAGGTTCAGCTCGAAGGAAAAAGAATAGTCAGCGCGGAAGATTTTTCCAAAGGGCACACGGACTTTTTAGGCAAGATCTTGGAATAAAAAATACCAAAAAAATGATTCGACCAAAAGATCAAAACAAGGTATTCGCAATAGGATTCCTCTTGATTCTTGCCGTAATTATTTGGTCTCTCGCCCGACCGATTATTTTCAAAAAACCTTCGAAAGAAAATCCTGAAGCCAAAATAAACGAAGAAATTCTAAGAGCTCCCTCCATCACTTTGGATGAACTTTTTAAAAAGACAAAAGCGGGAGAAAATCTCTTCCTCCTTGATCTTCGCAGTTCCAGTGAATTCTCAGAAGGACATTTGGTCGGAGCAATAAATTTTCCACCGGGAAAAAATTTAATAGACGAACTCCAGAAAGCCGGACTTGAAGAAACTGCCGACGTAATTATTATGAACAAAGGGGAGGATGTTTTTGAAATGGCGAGAGTAACTAACGAACTTATTGCCGCTGGCTTTATAAACGCGAAATATTTGCGGGGGGGAATAAACGATTGGAAAAAAATGGGCTATCCTCTGATTTCAGAAGGAAAATCACCAGTAGATCAAAGCAAAATAAAAAAGATAACCGTTGAAAAGATTGCTAGTGAGCTTGAGATAGGAGATGATTTTATTCAATTTGTTGACGTAAGAGAAAAAGAAAAATTTGCCTCCGGTCACATACCAAAAGCGATTAATCTTCCCCTTTCTTCTCTTGAAAAGGATCAAAAAGCCATTTCTTCAGTAAAAAAAGTCATCGTTTATGGAGAAAATGAAGAAGAGGCCAACAAAGCAGCAGTAATTCTTTTTGACTTGAATTTTTTTAATGTTTATGTGCTTGACGGCGGCCTTGAGGAATGGCAAAAAAACGACGGAAAAATAGTAACTAATTGAAAATATACTTTGACGAGAGCTTAGTTCTCGTCAATGAGAAAAAGAACAGGCCTGAAAACCTGTTCTTTTTCTTTAAAAAGCAGAAACCCAG
>CAZHTL010000043.1:0-2520 GCA_964535415.1 uncultured Bdellovibrionales bacterium
TTCGGAAACTAGGCCTTTTTGCACAAGATCCAGCAAAATGTCATAGGCTGTCGTTCGCTTGATCCCAGCTTTTTTGGCGATTTCAATGACGGTGGCGCTTCCCAACTCCAAAGAGGCGAGATAAACATCTGCTTTTTTGCCAGCAAGACCAAATTGTTGCAGTTGTTGGCGGAGTTCCATTTTTTTGGATTAGGTTATGAAGTTCAAATAATTCTCTTTGTTTATAATTTCGTATTCGGCGTTTTTGTAGCTCCCTAGCCATTCTGCAGAAGACGCCGTTTTTTTTGCGCTCCATTTGATTTCATAGCCAAAGAGTTTTCCCTCTCGCT
The DNA here is from genome assembly GCA_964535415.1 of uncultured Bdellovibrionales bacterium. GTDB lineage: Bacteria > Patescibacteriota > Minisyncoccia > Moranbacterales > UBA11712 > CAZHTL01. Next base: position 330 of record CAZHTL010000043.1, read on the forward strand.
CCTCAATCAGGTCAATTTCTTTTTGATCGTACGTTCGCCAGAAATAATTGTTAGAATGAATATTTCGATATTCCTGTTTTTTGATTCTTTCATTGACAATATAATTTTCCCAAAGCATTCCAACATCATTCCGCAGATGCAAAGGATTATAATTGTTTATCAAGGCATTGCGTATTCCATTGTCCAGAAAATAATAACGCGAACTTTTCGTAACTTCTTTTCGCAAATTGCGGCTGAATCCGCCAAGCCGAAAAATTACAAATGTTTTTTCAAGCAGATCTAGATATCGCTCGACCGTTCTTCGATTTATATTTAACTGGTTTGCCAGTTCGGTGAGAGAAACTTCCGTTCCGATTTGAAATGCCAAAAGTTGGAGTAATTGGGATATTTTTCCCGAGTGTCGGAGACCGTCAAGTTCCAGAATATCACGATACAAATACGAACTGACAATTTCTTCCAAAAGTTCTTTTCGCAGGGCGTTTTCCGGGGTTGTCACTATCTCCGGATAGGAGCCGAAGATAAGGCGATCCTCGAGATGAGCGTTGGTTTCGTGCAAATTTTCCGTTTTCCCGATTTCCAGCTGAGCTAAAGGATACAGCCTAAGGGTGAATTTCCGGCCAACCAGAGGTTCGCCGACCAACTTGGCGAGATCAAAAGAGGATGATCCGGTCGTGATGACTCGAATTCCTTTTATATGATCGACGATCAATTTCAGATTCAATCCGACATTTTTGATTTTTTGCGCTTCGTCGATCACCAGCAACTTTTTATTTCCGACAAAAGCGCGCAGAGTTTCAACCGACTCGCTTTCCAGCGGCCTTCTGGCGTTGATGTTTTCCCCGCTCACAAACAAAACATCCTCTCTTTTTCTGCTTTCGAGAAATTTTTGAACCAGCGTGGTTTTCCCGCATCGGCGGGGGCCCAGGATAACGACTACCTTGTTGGGGAGCAGAAAATGTTCTATCTTTTTGTATTGAGCGCGTTGGATGTACATAATTGTAATAATTAGGGCATTTAAATACCCGTATTTTATTAAATTAGGGTATATTTGTCAAGAGGTGCTAGTTTTAGCAGGGTTATTTCTAATAATCCTGTAATTTCAACAGGGATAATCCTAATCTCGGCACGAGATTCGCATTATAGGTTATTCCACAATATGTCGATAGTTTCCGTCAACATTTCTATTATATCATCCAGTCCTAAAATTGTCAATATAGGCTTAAAATAAGGAAATATGGCAAATTGGCTATCTCTTCCCTTTACATCCTTGACGCCAAGCATTGACACAACCCCAGCGGGTGTATAATGGGTTATTAAGATGCGAAAGCCAAAAGGCCAAGTATCTTAGCGAAAAACTAGTTCTTTGAAAAGGAAAAAGTAGGTATGAAGGTTAGAAAAATCGATATAGAGAAGAATCGGATCGAGTTGACCCATAAAGAGCAGAACTGCCTCGGAATCTACTCAGCTTTCTGTGGTAAGTTGAATCGGGTACTTAAGGAAGGCGAGATGATTTATAGAAGATACGCAGTTTGGAATCAAACCAACCTCATCCATCTCGAGCTGGCCTTTTCCTACACCTACAACGGCCCTGGAAGCTTCTGGCGTCTTGAAGCGAAGGGAAGAAAAATTCTGGCAAAAGCTGGAATTAAGGTAGGCCAAAAAAGGAGGCAAGAATGAAAGTCGTAACAATCCTCGAAGAGGTTCTGACAGCGGGTTGCGAATTGTCCGGTCGCGATAAAGAATACAAAAAGGAGCAGCTTGAGCGGCTGGATAGGCAAACGAACAAAATAATCGCTGGTGCCGATCCGGAAAAAGTTGAGATTCGGGACGACATAAAAATCCGTAATTCGGAAGGCTCGCGAGTAGTTCATTTTGCCATTATCTCACGAAAAATAATTTTCAAATGAAAGCTTTATTTCCCGAGCGATTCAATGAAATTGCTTGGAGTTTTTCTTTTTTTCGCAAATAGTAAAATAGGAAAAAGTCAGACTTTCGCAAAATGGAAAGGAATAAATTGGAAAACTTAGACAAGCGGAGAAAGACGCAAAAAACTTCGGAAGAAGCTGATAAGTTTTCCATAGCCCCTTTTTAAAGGCGAGAGAATTTTTAGAAAGATCGATTTCTTTTCAGCGGAGTAATTTTCTGGGATTGGCTCGCTAAAGGATTGTTTTTCATCCATTGCGCCAAGAAC
>CAZHTL010000044.1:0-4523 GCA_964535415.1 uncultured Bdellovibrionales bacterium
GTATAATTACCTTATAAAAGTCATAATTAATGTTTTTTCAGTCAAAACTGCCGGCTTACTTTTGAGAGTAATAGTCTATAAATAGCTTAAATAAGCCAAATTGCTTTAGAAAACAATTTGCAGTCTAAACAAAATTTATGCTAATTTTTGCTTTAATTAAAGCAAATTACGAAAGTGTGTAAGTCCTGTAAAATATTTGTCTTATATTTATTTCTATTATAAAATAGTCTCGGATTAAACGGAGAGCAAAGGCTTTCTTTTTAGTATTTTTTGTTTATGTCTAACGAGTCAAAGAATATACCCACTCACGTTGCTATCATTCCCGATGGCAATCGCCGGTGGGCAAAAAAAAGAGGACTTAAACCTTGGGAAGGGCACGAAGCGGGGGCAAAAAATCTCGAGAAAGTTTTGCGAGTTAGTTTTGATTTAGGTGTGAAATATGTAACTTTTTGGGGTTCTTCGTTGGATAATCTCCGAAAAAGGCCATTTCGCGAGAAAAGAGCGCTTCTTGATATCTATCGAAAATATTTTTTGAAACTGACGGACAGTGAAGATATCCACAAAAATGAAGTCAAAATAAATGTGATTGGTAAATGGGAAGATCAGTTTCCAGATTCTGTGAAAAAAGTAATTCGCAAATGTATTGATCGGACGAATAAGTATCAAAAATATTTCCTCAATTTTCTTTTGGCTTACAGCGGAGATAAAGAAATGGTCGAAGCTGTGAATCGAATTATGAAGAAATTCAAAGGGAAAGTAAAAAGGATTACTTCGCGTATGATAAAGGAGCATCTCCTGACAAAGGATTTGCCGCCAGTAGATCTTCTCATTCGGACTGGCGGAGAGCCGCACAATAGCACCGGTTTTATGATGTGGGATACCGCCAACGCTCAGCTTTATTTTTCGGAGGTTTTTTGGCCCGATTTTGATGAGAAGAAAATGCAGGAAGCGATTATGGATTACTCAAAAAGAGCCAGAAGATTTGGAGGGTAATTCGTGATTAGCAATTGATAACTTAAGGAAATGACGAAGCAAATTACAAATTACAAATTACAAATTATAATTCTTTGCCTAGTTGGTTTAATGGTTGGTTTTAGTGTTTTTGCTGAAGAAAATTCTGACAAAAAGAAAGCCTACTATTTCTATGGCGAACAGTGTCCGCATTGCAAGAAAGTGGACGAATATTTTAAGGCCAACGGTATTTATGACAAATACGAAATCCAAAAATTGGAAGTTAGTAATAATCCTTTTAATGGAAAGCTTTTTCTTGAGTTTGGGAAGGCTTTTGGTGTATCTGACTGGGGAGGGGTACCAACAATTGTCTTTGGAGACAAATATCTGATAGGCGATCTGCCAATTATTGACAATTTTGTGAAAGAAATTGATGCGACAGAAAACGCCGATGAATTGCCTAGTCCGGAAAAAATCAGCCAGAGTTTAGGAAACGAAAATTCAAAGACAGAAAATAATTCTGCTTCGAGACAATCTGAGAATAATTCAGAAGGAAAGAAAGAGGATTATTTTCCCCTAGTAATAGTGGCACTCGTTGCAATTGGCGGCGGGGCATTGGTTTATATAAATCGTAAAAAGTCATAAGTAACAAAGGTTATTGACAGAAGAATCTAATCAAGTCATTGATTATAACTTGCTCTAAAATTATTTTCCAACAAAACGACCAAAGACTAATGATCTGTCTTATAGCTAATAACCAGTGTTGCTGATGACTAAAAAAGATGGCATTACAATTTACCGATCAAAATTTTGAAGCCGAAGTTTTGAAAAGCGAAAAACCAGTTCTAGTTGATTTTTGGGCGGCTTGGTGCGGGCCGTGTCAAATGATGGGGCCGATTATTGAAGAGTTAGCCAAGGAAATGGGGAACAAGTATAAGGTTGGAAAATTGAACGTAGATGAAAATCGGGAAACCGTTGCAAGATATGGAATAATGTCAATTCCAACTCTGATGATTTTCAAAAATGGAAAACCAGTAAAACAGTTGGTTGGCGTGCAAGCTAAAGAAAACTTAAAGGGAGAATTAGAAAAAATATCGTGAATAATAGTGAAAAATTTGAAGCTTCTCAAACCCGCCTGCTTCGAGTCGCAAAGCGAGTCAAGTGGGTAGGTTACCCGTCCCCCATGTAAGTAGTATCGGGGCGAGCTCACGCAATATTTTCTAAGCTCCAAATTTTTCGATTGATTTTTATGATTTCTAGGGAGGATAAAATTTATGATCTTATAATTATCGGTGCTGGTCCAGCGGGTCTTACAGCTTCAATTTATGCTTCCCGGTATAAAATCGAGCATTTGGTGATTGGAAGAGAGCCTGGTGGACAAGCTAACGAGGCTCACAGAGTTGAAAATTGGCCGGGAACAATTTCAATATCGGGCTTTGAACTTCTTCAGAAAATACGGTCTCATGCTGAGGAGTTGGGGGCAAAAATTGTTATGGATTCAGTATCTGGCATAAAAAAAATCGACGGATTTTTTGAAATAGCAACGCCTGCTAACCAATATCAAGCAAAAAATATTATCTTAGCGCTTGGAATGGAATATCGAAAACTGGGAATTCCAGGCGAGGCTGAATTTAAGGGAAAAGGTGTTTCTTATTGTCCAACTTGTGATGCCGCTTTTTTCAAAGACAAGACTGTGAGTGTGATTGGCGGAGGAAATGCCGCCGGGTCAGCCGCCTTGCTTTTGACTGAATATGCCAGCCAAGTTTATTTGGTATACCGGGGAGAAAAGCTCAAGATGGATCCGGCCTATTTAGATAAAATCTTAGCTAATCCTAAAATTCAAATTATTTATAATACTAATGTTAAGGAAATAAAAGGCAAAGAAGTGGTTGAGAAAATTATTTTAGATCGTGATTATCAGAGGAAAAATGATTTGGAAACACAAGGTGTTTTTATTGAGATAGGGAGTGAGCCGGGAACGGAAATAGCTGAACAAGCTGGAGTAAGGCTTGATGAGCAAGGTTTTATTATGGTTAATCCTGATCAAAGCACGAATATTCCGGGAATTTATGCGGCTGGTGATGTAACAACTGGGTCAAATAAGATGCGCCAAATTATCACCGCGGCAGCCGAGGGAGCGGTGGCGGCGGGGAGCGTATATAAAAAGTTGCAGATGTCCTAGAGGGAGCAGAAGCCAAATCTCCATTGCGGAAGTTTAATTTGCCTAACAAAATTTCAAAATAGAAGCAAAATATAATTTTCAATCAATTTTCAATTAAAAAATTGATAATCGGAGAATTTAGACTTGTTTAATAACTGAAAGTTAAATAATTGAACCTTGATTAAAAATCCGCCTGAGCTATATTCATTTCAGTCAGGTTGAAAATTGATAATTGAAAGTCAACTGAAAACTCGCCTGAATGGAATTCCTTTTGGACGAATTTGAAAATTGTAGATTGAAAATTGTAATGAAAAAAAATTTCGACAGCAAAATAGAAATAAAGAGTCGCTATAAACTGAACAGGCAAACTTTACCGATTTTATACACTCCTGGCGTGGCTGATTTGTCGAAAAAAATAGCAGAAAATAGAAAATGGGCCTATCATTTCACCTGGAAAAAAAACAGCGTAGCCGTTGTTTCCGATGGAAGCGCTGTTCTTGGTTTAGGGAGCCTGGGTCCAGAGGCGGCTCTTCCGGTGATGGAAGGAAAAGCGGTTTTGTTTAAAGAGCTGGGGAGAGTAGATGCCGTCCCTATCGTCTTGGGAACTCAAGACAAGGAAGAAATCATAAAGATTGTGAAAGCAATCGCTCCTTCTTTTGGCGGAATAAATCTTGAGGATATTTCCGCTCCAAGATGCTTTGAAATTGAAGAGCGACTAGTAAAAGAATTGAACATTCCGGTTTTTCACGATGATCAGCACGGAACAGCCATTGCAGTTTTGGCAGGCTTGATAAATGCCCTTCGGATTGTTCGCAAAAATATCGCCAAAGTGAAAATTGTGATCTCAGGAGCTGGAGCGGCTGGAATTGCGGTTTCTAAACTGCTTCTCGGGTATGGAGCAAGAAATATAATTGTTTTTGACAGTCAAGGTTCTCTTTGTTGTCAGTGCGAGAGAGATCTGGAGGGCGCTAAAAAAGAAATTGCCTGTGTGACTAACAACAAAAGATATGTGAGAGACTTGAGAGCCGCTCTTTTGGGCGCCGATGTCTTTATTGGAGTTTCAGCACCCAATTTGCTTAAAAAGCAGGATATTCAAAAGATGAACAAAGGAGCTATTGTTTTTGCAATGAGTAATCCCGTTCCGGAAATATCCTATAAGGAGGCCAAAAGGGGCGGGGCGGCAGTAGTGGCAACTGGTCGAAGCGATTTTCCCAATCAAATCAACAATGCCCTTGTTTTTCCGGGAATTTTTCGGGGAGCGCTTGATACACGAACACGACTTATCACTAATAGAATAAAAATCAAAGCGGCGCTGGCTATTGCTGGTTTGATAAAAAAACCAAGGAGTGATAAAATTGTACCAGGGGTACTAGATAAAAAAGTAGTAAAAGCAGTGGCGAAGGTTTTTAGG
>CAZHTL010000045.1:0-5115 GCA_964535415.1 uncultured Bdellovibrionales bacterium
TTCCTACCGCTCCCCCCATAAGAGTCACCGCAATCGCCTCAAAAAGAAACTGGCGCAAAATAGCCGAATTGGAAGCTCCAATCGCTTTCCTAAGCCCAATCTCGCGCGTTCGCTCAGTAACCGCTACATACATCACATTCATAATCCCTACCCCTCCCACAATCAAGGAAATGGAGGTAAGCGCCAAAAGAAGATAGTTTATCGTCCCAAAAACTTTGTCAATCATTTCTTTTCCTTCCACCGCCGTAACTACCGAAAAATCGTCTTTTTCAGGATCGCTGATATTGTGCTCGCGGCGGATAATCTCTTGAATATCAAGAGCCGTTTCTTCAAGCCGGGAAGTATCTTTCACTTTGAAAGTGATGAACTGAACATAATCAATCCCCATCAATTTTGTATTAAGCGTCTTGAGGGGGAGATAAATCGCGTCATCAAAATTGAAAAAACCGGCCGCGCCCCGCTCTTTCACCACGCCAACTACCCGATAACTTTGATTTCTTATCTTGATGTTTTTTCCCACTGCTTCCTCTTCTCCAAAAAAACTTTTTTTCACTCCTGCGCCAATCACCGCTACTTGAGCCACGCCGTTCTCCTCCCCTTCGGTAAAAAAAATTCCTTCCTCCAAAATTATCTGACGGTCAATTTCCGGATAAGTCGGTTTCACGCCAAAAATAATGACTCTTTTGTTTGTCCCTTTGTAGCTCACCCGCTCTTGAGCAACATTCCCAGCACTCCAAGTTCGAATATTGGGAATTTTTGCCGCGGCTTCTGCGTCTTTTTCTTTCAAAGTAGTGATAGTTACTCCTGTTGCCCGACCCGTGATATTTTGGGAAGAAGTTTCAGAAACTCCCGGCACTTTAACTTCCACTTGGACATAATCGGTTCCAAAAACATCCACTTGCCCCAAAACATAATTCTTAAGACCAGCTCCGCCGGCCATCACCACAATCACCGAAGTGATGCCAATAACAATCCCCAAAACAGTGAGGACTGTTCGAAGAGGATTGGCACGGAGATTTCGCAAAGCCAAACGAAAAACTACTAGCCACTCATAAGGAGAACGGATGGCCAAGTGAATGAGTGAATTTAATATATTTTTTAGGCGTTTTAGGCGGATTGAATTTTTTACCATAGACAATAAAAATTCCAAATTCCAAATTCCAAACAATATCAAAACCCAATGACCAAAATTAGAAAACTGTTTTGAAAATTGGAATTTTGAAATTGGAATTTATTTGAAATTTGGAGCTTGGGATTTGGAATTTGAAATTTTATCTTCCATTTACCTAATTTTGGCTTTTATAAGGGCAATTATTTATATTGTGCAACCCTGATATTTTCGTACTTTCGCTAAATTCATAATTCATAAAAGTTTTCACACTTCGCTTAACGCTTAATTGGTAATTTGTAAATTATTCGTATCGCAATGCCTCAATGACATTTAGCTTTGCCGCGCGGCGTGCCGGATAAAGGCCAAAAAATACTCCGATAAGCCCAGAAATAAAAACGGCAAGAACAATTGATGAAAGCGTGACAATAAAAGGCCAATGATAGCCCAGCTTTTGAATAATAAAAGCTGCCGCCGCAGAAATTGCTATCCCCAAAACTATTCCAACTATTCCCCCAACAAGTGTAATTACTACCGATTCTATCAAAAACTGGAGCCTAATCGCTGAATTTTTGGCCCCTACCGCCTTGCGAAGACCAATTTCCCGAATTCTTTGATTGACAGAAATAAGCATCGTGTTCATTATTCCCACTCCTCCCACTACCAAAGAAATAGCCGCAATAGCCGTTAGAAAATATTTTATTGCACCGGTGATCCTAGTGATCGTTTCTAGCGCCGTTTTTTGGTCCCTAACAGAAAAATCATCGTCCTCCGGCCTTTTTATATCATGCCGCTCGCGAAGCACCGAGATTACATCCGCTTTAGCCCGATCAATATTTTTTTCACTATCAACTTTAAGACGAATCATATTAAGATAATCAATCCCCAGCATTATTTTCTGAGCCGTAAAAAGAGGCATAAAAATAGTCGTGTCCTGATTGGAAAAAGCTGCCGCGCCCCTTTTCTTGAATACCCCAATAACCTCAAAGCTTTGATCGCCTATTTTTATTTTCTTCCCTATCGCCTCTTCCCTTTCCCTAAAAAGGTCTTTGGCCACTTCCGATCCCAAGACCGCCAGACGCGCCAAGCTCGTTTCCTCTTCTTTGGAAAAAAACCGTCCCTTTTCCAACTCAGTATTTTCCACCTCTACATAGCTAGCCGTTGTTCCCCGAAAGGTATAATTTTTGTCTACCTCCTTATACCGAACAGTGGCATTGCCGCTCACATAGCCTGCTCCTTCCACGACATTGGGAACATTTGATTTTTGAAGAAGAGCTTTAAAATCTTCATATTTGAGAGTAGTAATTGCCACTCCCAAAGCACTCGCCGGCGGACCCTTTTCCTCTGAAGCACCTGGAAGAACGCCAATCAGATTAGACCCAATACCTTTTATTTGATCTAGGATTAATTCTTGAGCGCTTGAACCAATCGCCATGATGATAATTACAGAAGCAATTCCAATTACTACCCCGAGAATTGTCAAAAACGAGCGAAATTTGGCCGCTTTTAGATTATTCAGGGCAATTTTGACAGGATCGGTTAGTCTCATAAAAATTTCAAATTACAAGTACCAAATTTCAAATAAGTTTCAATTTCCAAATTCCAATAACCGAAACCTTAAAATTGTTTTGGTCACTCGAACATTGAGTATTGGAACTTATTTGTTATTTGGAATTTGTGATTTGGAACTTATTTCAAAAGTCTTTCTTCCCCGTCCGCTAATAATCTTTTCTTTACTAAATAATCATCCTCCAACTTGCCATCGAGCATTTTGATTATTCTTTTCGCATGCTTAGAAGTATAAGTTTCGTGAGTAACCATTACAATGGTGCGGCCTTCGTCATTGAGCCGTTGAAGAATCCGCATAATTTGAATTCCATTTTTTGAATCCAAGTTGCCGGTGGGCTCGTCAGCCAAAATTAGTGCCGGGTCATTAACCAGCGCCCGGGCAATCGCCACTCTTTGCTGTTCTCCCCCGGAAAGCTGATTGGAAAAATTGTTGATTCGATGTTCCAAATTCACTGCCGCCAAAGACTCGCGCACCTTTTTTTCAACAATCGAACGCGACTCTCTTCGCTCGTCATAAAGAAGAGGAAGTTCCACGTTTTCAAAAACAGTTGTCCGGGGCAAAAGATTAAACGACTGAAAAACAAAACCAATTTTTTGATTTCTGAAGTAAGCCAGTTCATCGTCAGAAAACTTTCTGGTATTCCGCCCTTCAAAAAAATACTCACCATCCGTAGGCCGATCCAAAAGCCCCAAAAGCTGCATCAAAGTTGATTTCCCACTGCCGCTTGGTCCCATAATTGCCACAAATTCCCCCTTTTCAATATCAAAAGAAACCCCGCAGAGGGCTTTGGTGATTACGCCGTCGTTGTCATATTCTTTACAAAGATTTCTGACAGAAATTAACATAAAAAAATTTTCAATTACCAGCTTTCAACATACCCGAAATGAACTTCATTCAGGTGGGTTTTCAATCAATTATTTAATTTTCAATTTCAATTTATCAATGATCAATTATCAGGCAGGAAGAAGCTTATAAAATTGAAAATTGAACCACTGAAAATTGTTTGAAAATTGATACTTGAAAATTGAAAATTTGAGCAAATAATTTCTAATCCTACTTAGTTGATATAATAATCAGCTCATTTTCCTGCAAACCAGACAAAATCTCAATCATCCCTCCGTCTCCTCTCATTCCCGTTTTCACCTCCCGCTCCACCGGTTTTCCTTTTTCCAAAACTTGAACCTGTTTTTTGCCGCCCGTTTCTTTCACCGCCCGTTCCGGAATCATAAGAACACTGTCCTTTTTTTCTACTACAACATCAAGATCAGCACTCATCCCATCTTTAAACCTTGGATCATCATTTTCAACCGCAAATTTCACAATATAATCAACCACGTCTTGAATCACCGTCGCGGAAGGATCGATAGAAACCAAAACAGCGCTGAATTTTTCTTCCGGCGAAAAAGCATCGAAAACAACTTCCGCTTTCTGACCTACTTTCATCTTGGCAATATCAGATTCAGGAACTTTGGCTTCCAAAATAAAGTCGTAGGAAATCATCTTGGCAAAAGCCTCTCTGTCCGTCGCTCCAATCACTTCTCCAGCTTTATAATTCACTTCCTTGATAATCCCATTAGCCGGAGCGCGAAGAGCTGCCTTTCCCAAATTGGCAAGAGCTGTTTCATAAGCTGCTTCATAAGCCGCTACATTGGCATCTTTTCCAGCCTTCACATAGCTTGATTCAACTGCCCGCAGAGAAGCTTTTGCCGTATTTAGTTTGTTTTCGGCTGAAGTTTCTGCCAAATCAGCTGTTTTTCGGGCAACTTCCAAAGCGTCTTTGGCTTGCTCATAGTTGGCTTTGGCCGTATCAAGAGTAAGTTTGGCTGATTTCGTTGTTATGCTTTCTGAACCATTTTCGTCTTTTACTTTGTTATAATATTCCTGCGTGTCATCATAATAATTTTTCGCATCAGAAACTTTCTGCTCGGCGGCGGCAATATTTTTCTTGTTGAGATCCTTGGTATCATCCAAATATTTTTCGCTGTTCTCCACTTCCACTTGAGCCGAGCGAATAGCATCAGAGTTTGCTCCCGCATCCGCCCGAGCCTTGTCAAGATTGGCTTTGGCTTGGTCAACCGCCAAACGAAGATTTGCATCGTCAAGCGTGCCAATAAGGTCTCCTTTGCCGACCTTTTGTCCCACTTTGACCGCTAACGAACTGACCCGTCCCGCCGTTTCAAAATTGAGAGCAACTGTTTCATTGGCTTTGAGAGTCCCGGAAACAGAAACTGTTTCTTGAAGATCACCCTTCTTCACTTCGGCAGTTTCATACTGAACTTTGGACTGACGAAGAAAGGAAAAAAAAACCAGCCCGCCAAGGAAAGCGAGAGCTAAAGTTGTCCAAATTATAGTTTTGCGCTGAAGCATAAATACCTGTAGTAGTTGTTAACCTGCAATTTACAATCCGGATAAAAACAAAACCCTGCCCGCAATGTTT
>CAZHTL010000046.1:0-2850 GCA_964535415.1 uncultured Bdellovibrionales bacterium
TCTGCTTCTCGCTGGATTTTGAGTCCATGTTCATCTGTTCCGGTCAGCAAAAAAACATCTTTTCCTTGCAACCTATGAAAACGCGCGAGTACATCTGCCGCAATGGTAGTATAAGCATGACCGATATGCGGCTTCGCGTTGACATAGTAGATGGGAGTGGTGATGTAAAATTTATTTTTCATCTAGTGACAAATAATTGTAAATTCTCCCCGCTTTTCTTTATTTTCCCGCTTTTCCCAGTTTTTTCTAATTTCTCTAATCTCTCCTCGTACAATCTCTTCAAACATTTTTGTGAGTTCCCGCCCTACAACTAGTTTAGCAGAGGGTTTTAATTTTTCCAGTAATTCCAGATTCTTCAAAAACCGGTGAGGGGATTCAAAATAGATAACAGGATATTTACTCTCCGCCACTTCCCGAAAAAAAGTTTCTCTTCCCTTCTTATGCGGTGGAAAACCAAGGAATAAGAATTTATCCATATTAATTCCTGCAATACTGGCAATAGTTGCAACGGCAGATGGACCTGGTATTGGGATTATATCAATAAGACACTTTCCAAAGCTTTTCGCTTTTAGATTTTCGCTTTTAGATTTAAAGAGAGTGGCAATCAGTCGATTACCAGGATCCGAGATACCTGGCGTTCCTGCATCCGAAACCAATGCCAGCATTTTCCCATTTTCCAAATGCTCTATAATCTTCTCGGCCCTAGAAAGTTTACTGTGATGGTGATATGATAAAAGAGGTTTTTGAATTTTGTAACGAGCAAGCAGTTTTTTCGTCACTCGCGTATCTTCAGCTAAAATCAAATCCGCCCTACGTAAAGCTCGAAGCGCGCGAAGAGTAATGTCTTCAAGGTTTCCGATAGGAGTGGCTACAATATAAAGTTTGCCAAATTTAGACATAAATTAATCTTTTAAAATCGGGGAAGTCTCAGCACAAAAGTTGTTTCTTCTGGCGAAACTGATCTTAGTAAAATCTTCCCCTGGTGTTTTTTAACAATAAGGTTAGCCAGGTATAAACCCAATCCATCCCGGTTTGGCTCCGCTTTCATTGCTTCTTGAGATCTGAAAAAAGGCAAAAATATTTTCTGCTTGTCCCAATTTGATATTCCTAAGCCAGAATTAGTAAAAAAAATTTCAAGGAAACCGTTTTTAGACATGATTGCCACTTCAATCTTTGAATTAGCCTCTCCATAAACAATCGCATTCTCCAAAATAATCTCACAAACCATCGAAAGAAGTTCTTTATTTCCCTTTATTTTATAATTCTCTAAATTAGCCTCTCCTGTTGAAAAAACAATCTCCATTCCTTTTTGATTGGCTAAGCCAGAAAAAGTAGCTATAGTTTTTTTGACTATCTTGCCCAAAGAAATATTTTCCTTTTCCCAGAAAATTTTCTCTGACTCGAGATCCTTTATTTTCACTAAACGATTAATAAGAGAGAGGATTCGCTCTACAGAAAAAATTCCTTCTTTCAGTATTTCTTGATGAAACTCTGGAAATGTCCTTTTTATTTCAGTAAAGGAAGACAGGGCTAACTTGATATGGGTAAGCGGGGTTCGTAATTGGTAAGTAATAACCGTGACAAAACGCGATCTGATTTCTTCCGTTTTTTTAATCGCCCGAATTTTTTCACCTTTTTCAGCAATCGCCAATTTTTCCTGTCTCTTTCTTGCCTCAGAAAGATAACCTACAAAAAGAGCGCTGGCTAAAATAACCGCTGAAACAGTAAAAGTGTTTATAGTCACTGCGTCAAAAGAATAGTGAAGAGTCAAATTTGAAAACTCGTAGCGCAGATAAGTGTTGATTATCCGAAAGTACTCGAAAAAAATCAAGAGATTATAAAAAAGTATCGCTATTAAGGCAATAAGAAAAACTCTTCCCTGATTATAAACGAAGCTGGAGGCAACAATTACGAAAAAATAAAAAATAAAGGAAATACTTTCAATTCCTCCTGCGAAGTGAATTATAATTGTCACTATCAACAGATCCAAAAAATACTGGAAAAATATCACCTTAGAGAGAATTTTTGCGCTTTTTTCGTCTTTTTTGGGGTATAACCAGCGAAAAAAATACCAGCCACAATTGCTCACTACTGAAACCAGCAAGAGGATCGCTATAAGACTTGAAGAAAATCGAGCGCTTAAATCCCCGGCAACTCTAATCATAATCCCCACCGCAAAAATTAAAGCTACATAAATCCAACGGGCTTGAACTGCGACCCTCCCTGCCTCAAAAAAATTTTTTATTTCCAATTTTTCCATAATACTCAATTCAAAAAATTCTCTAAAGACTATCCTTTTTGCAAAAATAGCTTGTCCGATTGTTTCATAAATGATAATTTTATTCTATGATTCTCACTACCCATCTTCTCTCTGGTGCTGCTCTGGGCGCCAATATAAAAAATCCTTGGCTAGTCGTAATACTTTCGCTCATTCTTCACTTTATTCTCGACACCCTTCCTCATGGCGATTATCTTAATCAGAAATCCAGCTGGCGAGATTTTCGGAAAGTAATTATTGATCTAGCGCTCGGGTTAGGAATAGTTTTTATAATTATACTTTCTAGAAATCCGGCTCCCCAGACCATTCTAAACATCGCCATTGGAATATTTTTCTCTCTTCTTCCAGACGGAACAACTTTTCTTTACTTTTTTATGAAAATGAAATTTATAAAGCCCTTGAAAACCTTTCATGAAAATTTACACTACTATAAAAACGGCGCTCCCGAACGTGAATTCTGTCTCAAAAACAACCTTTGGGATATTCTTATCTCTCTAGTTTCCCTTCTTATCCTGATTTACCCCTAATAAAGACTGATTTTTCATTAAATCATTTACTACTTCTGCTATCAT
>CAZHTL010000047.1:0-3029 GCA_964535415.1 uncultured Bdellovibrionales bacterium
GTATTCCAGTATACTGTAAACGATTTCGGATTCTTGATATACCCTCACTCTAAAACCGGGACTCTAAGGCATAAGACTAGTTTATTTTTTCTTTGATTTCCTGCTTGATTTTGTCGTCGATCTGGTCGGGAAGCACGTCGCCTTCCGGATTGTGTTCGGTCGCTTCACGATAGATAATATTTTTGGCTTTTCGCGCCGCCTGTTTCAAAAAATCTTTCTCCGGTTTGTTGATGGTGAGCGTGAACGGGGAAAAACTCACGGAAAAAATCCCGCCAAGGAAGACGATGGTAACTGCTATCACGAATATAAATAAGAAGAGCTTTTTTAGCATAATCTGAAAGAATTTTCAATTATCAATTTACAATTTTCAAATAATGATCAATGCTTCAATTTTCAATTGAAAATTCAGAAATTGAAAATTTATTGAAAATTGATCATTGTAAATTGAAAATTATTTAACGTATTTCCACTTTCCCGAAATATTTTTTGATATTTTTCGCTATTTTGTCAAGATCAATTTTTTTGCCCTTTACTCTTTTTTTCAGTTCCGGATCAAGCAATTTTCCCTTGTCTTCAAAGGTTTGCAAAACGTATTTCTTCGCGCCCCGAAGCCACTTTCCTATCTTCTCAAAATCGTTCTCCTGGTGCAAGCCCGGCACAACGGTGGTACGAAATTCATAGTCAATTCCCGAGTGGCAAATCAAACCTACACTGAGCTTAATCCGCTCCAAGTCAACTTCGGTTTTCACTGTCTCTTTATATTTTTCCAAGCTATTCTTGATATCCATCGCCACAAAATCAAGCAGTTTTTCTTTATATAAACGCCGCAAAACATCCGGCCGGGCGCCGTTTGTGTCAAGCTTTACTTTAAATCCCAGATTTTTTATTTTCCGAATAAATTCAATTATATCCGGCTGGATCGTCGGCTCTCCGCCAGTGATGCAGACTCCTTCTATTTTTCCTTTACGCTGTTTCAAAAAGTCAAAAAAGTCCCTTTCCATAACATTGGAAATTGGAAATTGATTGGAAATTACTAATTCCGGGTTATGGCAAAATGGACAGCGGAAATTGCAACCCACGGTGAAAACCGTCGCCGCAATGTAGCCGGGATAGTCAATGAGAGTCAGTTTTTGAAGCCCGCCAAGAATCATATATGAAAAATACAAAGACACAAACTATACAAAATACCAAACAAACACACAAACCTCAAACTACCCAATGCACAAAAGTTTGGTTTTTGTAATTTGTTAAGTTTGTGTTTTGTTTGGCATTTTGTTTCTTTGTTTAATTTGGATATTCCACAATACAACGAAACTGGAAAAGGTACCTGATTCCTTTTTGACACTTCACAATATAACGAATTCTTTCCGGTCTCCAAACTCTGCCACTTTTCCTGCATTCCATTGTTCTACCGGGCGGATATAGCCTACAATACGCGAATAAACCTCGCATTTTTGCTCCACAATGCATTTAGGACAAAAGGTGTGCTCTCCCTCAAGATATCCGTGCGAAGGACAAATGCTAAAAGTAGGAGTTAAGGTAAAATAGGGAAGAGAAAATTTTTCGGAAACGATTTTCACCAGTTTTTTGGTAATTTCTGTGTCTTGAATCCGCTCACCCAAAAACCCGTGTAGGACTGTCCCTCCAGTATATTTTGTTTGAAGAGGCTCCTGAAGTTGAAGAGCTTCAAAAAGATCATCTGTAAAGTTCACTGGAAGGTGAGTCGAATTGGTATAATATGGCTCAACACTTTTGTTTTTACCTACCTGGCCATTGGCAAAAATCATATCTGGATATCTTTCACGATCCTTTCTTGCTAAACGGTAAGCCGCTCCTTCCGCCGGTGTGGCTTCTAGGTTATAAAGATTTCCTGTTTCTTTTTGGTACTTCAGAAGTTTCTCTCTCATATGAATCAGAACTTTTTCGGCAAATTTTACCCCCTTTTTAGTCGCTGTCGTTTCACCCATAAAATTTTTGAGAGCTTCATTCATTCCAACAACTCCGATAGTTGAGAAATGATTAGACCAGTATTCTCCCCTTCTTTTATATATTGAATCGAGGTAAAAACGAGCATAAGGATAAAGACCTTTCTTGGTAAAATTTTCGATAACTTTTCGTTTTGTTTCTAGGCTTTCCTTAGCCATATCCATCAGTCGATCAAGTCGAGCGAAAAAGTCTTTTTGGTCTTTGGCTAAGTAGCCCAAGCGTGGCAAATTCAAAGTCACAACACCAATCGAGCCTGTCAAGGGATTAGCTCCAAAAAGACCACCTCCTCGCTTATAGAGTTCTCGGTTATCCAGTCGCAAACGGCAGCACATCGAACGCGCATCCTCAACGTTCATATCAGAATTAACAAAATTAGCAAAATAGGGTATGCCGTATTTAGCCGTCATTTCCCAGACTGGTTTTAAGTGCTCCTCGTCCCATCTGAAATCTGGAGTGATGTTATAAGTAGGAATAGGAAAAGTAAAAACTCGCCCGTTAGCATCTCCCTCTGCCATTACTTCGGCAAAAGCCTTATTTATCATATTCATTTCTTCTTGAAATTCACCGTATTTCTCTTTTTGAGGAATCCCTCCAATAATTACTGATTCTTCGGCTAATTTTTTGGGAGGAACTAGATCAAGAGTAATATTAGTAAAAGGAGTTTGGAATCCAACTCGGGTTGGCACATTCACATTGAAAACAAATTCCTGCATACATTGCTTCACCTCCTGAAGAGAAAGCTTGTCATAACGTACAAAAGGAGCCAGAAGAGTATCAAAATTAGAAAAAGCCTGAGCTCCGGCTACTTCTCCCTGAAGAGTGTAAAAGAAGTTCACGATTTGGCCGATAGCAGTCCGGAGATGTTTGGGTGGTTTGCAGGCAATTTTCCCGGGAACTCCCGTAAACCCCCGCCGCAAAAGATCCTGAAGATCCCAGCCGCAGCAATAGGCGGCAATTTTATCAAGATCGTGAATATGAAAATCTCCTCCTTCGTGAGCATCACGAATAGCTCTTGGATAAACCCGATTAAGCCAATACTTTGA
>CAZHTL010000048.1:0-7054 GCA_964535415.1 uncultured Bdellovibrionales bacterium
AGTCTCTTCCGTCTCCGTTCCTCATATTTTCCTCCTTTTTTTTACCACAATCGCCGGCGATACCGCGCCTTTTTGGCACGGCCGCCGTTGTGATATTTGGGTTTTTTTATTTTTTTCTTTTTATCTTCTCCTTTCTTTTTCTTCGTTAACTCTTCCTGCTCTGGCTCCCTTACCAAAGGAACCAGCGTTTCTTCGTCCCAAATAAACTCCTGCCTTTCCATTCCCATAAAACCCTCCTTTTCCTGTTTTTAAAGTACATTTTTACTCATTTTACAAACAAAAAAATAGCCCGTCAAGGTCAATTGAGAATTAGTAAGATTCTTCTCTAAGACTCTTCTCTAAGACTAAGTCTTAGGAAAATCCTAATAATCCTAAGACTTAGTCTTGGGATTTGGGATTTCCTAAGATGTAAGATGGTATCTTAGGAAACTAGAATAGCTGTTATTTTTTACTTTTACTTAATAGCAGTTACTCTCCGATAATCTGAAGAGCAATTTTTCTTGGACGAGAGCGATCCAGTTCCACCGCAAAAACCCTCTGCCACATTCCCAACTGAAGATCGCCTTCCACAATATTCAAGTGGCAGCTGGTGGGCAAAAAGGCCGCTTTGCAGTGAGCATGCCCGTTGGCGCACTCCCCGTCGCACATATTGACGGTGCGAATTTCAAAATTATCATGCATATATTGCATCGTTCGCGGCGCCACCTTTTCCAAAACCTTTTTAAGATCCATTATCAAAAGCGGCTCGGCTTCCTGCACCAAAACCGCCATTGTGGTATGAAGGCTTTGGATATTTATTACCCCTCTTTTTATCCCCGCTTTTTTGAGTTTTTCCTTGATTTTATCAGTGATGTCAATGAAATCAAGCGTCGTTGTTGTTTTGAGGTTGATGAGATGATTAATGATTCGCATAGATAGCAAAAATTAAAAAAAATTATGATCGCTAAAAATTTATAATGACTAAAATTTCTTCTCTCTTATCTCCAAGATTAGGAAATTAAAAACGAGCATTTTTGTCAATCACCATCTTTTTCTTGAGAGAGCGGCCGCCGCGGCGCTGAAAAGTAATGAGACGATCTTTGTCATCGAGAATTTGACTTTCAATTTCCTCATAAACGTTGTCAATCGAACCTTCAATTGATTCAGTGGTATCTTCTCCCCGATATTTTCGATAGGACGTCTCAAGCATCACTTCCACTCGAAATTTTCCTTTTTTATCAAGATCTACTTCTACTTCCGCTGAAACCGTCGCATCCTCTCGAAAAGATTTGAAAAACTTTCCCAACTTTTCAATTTTCCTTCTGATATAATTCTCAGTTCTTTCGTCAATTTTTACTTCCTTGAAAAAAAATCTTATATTCATTGGTTTAGTCTTAGTAAGATTTATCTTATTGCTAAGAATGCAACTGATTTGGCAAAAATTATTCTTTGTAGCTTCTTATTGGCTTTTATTTTTTAATTCGCTTTCCAAATCCAGATCCTCAAAAAGAGTTAAATAGGCTATTTGTTTATTTCCCCTTTTTCCCCCACTTGATCAAGTTTCACGGAAAGAACTTTGGAGACTCCATCCGCGCTCATCGTAACTCCATAGAGGATTGAAACCTGCCGCATAGTTTCCCGGTTATGAGTGATGAGTATAAATTGCGTTTCATTTGAGAGTTCAGTCAAAATCCGACCAAATCTTTTGGAATTAGCCTCATCAAGGGCCGCTTCAACTTCGTCAAGAATCATAAAAGGGGGAGGATTATGAGAAATTATAGCAAAAAGCAAAGCCAAAGAAGTAAGCGCTCTTTCTCCACCAGAAAGCATATTAAGAGAAGAAATTCTTTTCCCAGGCGGACAAGCTTTAACCTCAATCCCTATTTCTTCTTTACTCATTGAGTTTTCAGTCAAAGCAGACTGATCGTTTTTCGCTTTTTTATTGGCCTTGTTTTCTTTCACTTCCGACTCTGTCTCGTCAATCTCCTCTTCATTCTTTCTTTTTTCGATTCTCTTTTTCACCAGTTCCGCATTCCCTCCGCCAAAAATTATCTTGAAATATTTTGAAAATTCAGCGTTGATTTTCTGGAAAGCTTCCTCGAAAGACTTTTTTATTCTCATATCCATTTCTTTGATAACCTCTTTCAATGCCTGCATCGACTTCTCTAAATCCTCAGATTGGTTAGTTAAAAAATCATGTCTTTTCTGTGTTTCTTTGTATTCCTCAATAGTCATCGGATCAATCGCGCCAATTTGCTCTGCCTGAATCTTGAGATGACTAATTTCACTCTCCAATGCTTCCAAATTGGGCTTTTCTTCAGATTTTTGAGATATTTTAATAAGATCCGGGCTTTCTAAATTCAAATCTTCGCGTACTCGTTTGATTATATCTTCTTCTCTCATCTCAATTTTTGCTATTTCTACCCGAAGGTTGTTCAATTTTTCTCTAACTCGAGAAATTTCAAATTGCCTTTCGCGAAGATCCGACTCCATCTGAAAATATTCCTCCCGAGCCTGTCGGTCAGTCTTTATCAAATTATTTATCTCAAAACGATTCTTTTCAATCAACCGGGAAAACTCTTCTATTTTCTTGCCGGCTAGCTTTCTTTTCTCTTCAAGTTCTCCAATTGTTTTCAAATTAACAATACTTTCTCTTTTCGGCAAAGTTTTTTCTTCTCTCTTTTTTCCTTCACTCACTTCTTGCCAAAACCTATCAACCTCTTCGCGAAGCTTACTGAATTCTTTGCGCAAGAGGTTCAACTCTTTCAGTTCCTTGATATTTTTCAGCTTATTTTCTATATCTCGATGCTTTTCCTGAATCCCTTTGATTCTTTCCCGAATATACGGCATATCAACCGGAATTTCCTGAATAATCTCAAAATTTCGCGCTTTTTCTTTTTCAATTTCAATTTTGGCATCTAGAAGAGCAGCTTCTTTCCGAATTTTGTTTATCTCTTCAAAAAGCTCTTCTTGCTTTTTCTCAAGTACCGCTCGCTTTTCATCAAAGATTAAGTTGCTTTTTGACTCCTTTTTTATCTTTATTTCTAAGTCGTCAATGAGACGCTGAATCTTCATTTCTTCCCGGCTCACCTCTTCTTTTTCAGCTAAAACTTTGTTTTTATTCTCCTGAAGCTCCTGCCATAAAAATCCAAAGAAATAATTCTGTTTTTCCTTAAGCTCACGCATTATGGTTTCACCCTTCTGAGCTTTTTCTGCCTGACGCTTGAGCATTCGCAAATGAGGAGTAATTTCCTTGATAAGATCGGCTACCCTAACTAGATTTTGACGCGTCAACTCAAGTTTTCGAAGAGAACGTTCCTTTTTGAGTTGATAGGGTTTTACTCCGGATGCTTCTTCAAGAATAATCCGCCGTTCTACGGGCGAAGCATTGAGAATTGAGTCTGCCATCCCCTGATTGACAATACAGTAGCTTCTTTGCCCTATCCCAGCTTTGGCCAAAAGGTCAACAATATCAAGAAGACGCACTCTTGAGTTATTGATAAAATATTCCCCATCACCACTTCGAAAAATTTTTCTAGTGATAACCACTTCTTCGAATTCAATCGGGATTCTTTTGTCAGAATTATCAAAAAAAAGCGAGACTTTAGCACTTCCTAGCTGAGATCTTTTCCCAGAACCAGCAAAAATCACGTCTTCCGTTTTTTTTCCTCGAATATTTTTAAGGGACTGCTCTCCCATTGCCCATCTTACCGCATCCGCCACGTTTGACTTGCCGCTCCCATTGGGACCAACAATAGCCGTAATCCCACATTTCCTGCCCTTGACGAAGGTTGAACCTTCGGCCGAAGGTTGAACCTTCGTCAAACCACACGACGGCAAAAAATCCAAGACGGTCTTGGTTGCAAATGATTTAAAGCCAATAAGTTCAATTCGTTTTAGATACAATTTTTTATTTTAAATCCCAAACCATGAGTACCAAATTCTAAACAAATCTTAATTTTCTAAATCCAGATATTCAAAACATTTGAGTTTTGGTCCTTTGGACTTTTCAGCCAAAAAATGATACACCTTCTCGAACGAAGGTATTATTTTGGATTTTGGATTTAGAAATTAGGATCTTTTGTTCTACCATCCTTTCACCTTGAGACCAGCCTTCGCTGCTTCTCTTTGTGCCTGTTGTTTTGAACTTCCTTCTCCCCGTGCTACTTCCTCGTCTCCAAGATACACTCCCACCACAAATTTTTTGTCATGATCCGGACCGAATTCGGAAATCACCCGGTAAGTTGGCGTGATTCCAACCCGCGCTTGAGCTTCTTCCTGAAAATTAGATTTAGGATCAATATATAACTTGCTCTGAATAACCTCTTCGAGACGGGATAAAATATTTTCTTTGATGAATTTTTCAGCCGTTTCATAACCTTGGTCAAGATAAATTGCTCCAACAATTGCCTCAAACGCATTGGCAAGAAGATAATCTCGTGCTCGACCTGTGTCCTTTGCTTCTCCTCGGCTCATCTGCAAAAATTCTTCGACACCCAGCTCGCGAGAAACTTTTGAAAGCATATCCTTGTTCACAAGCGCCGCCCGCCAATTGGTAAGCTCCCCTTCCGGATTTGGAAAATTTTTATAGAGATAATCTGTCACTGCCAATTCCAAAACCGCGTCACCCAAAAATTCAAGCCGCTCATTGTGGTCAAGTTTGTAATCACGGTGTTCATTAAGATATGACCGATGAGTAACTGCTATCTGAAGAAGATCATTATTTTTGAATTTTATATTTATCTTCTTTTCAAGTTCTTTAATGTTTTTAGCAACCATGCTTTTGAAATGCCAATAGCCAAATACCAGCAATCAAATAATAATCAATCTCCAAATTCCAATAATCAAACTTTTGACTTTGGTTGTTGGGATTTGGAATTTATTTGGATATTAGATATTGGATATTGGATGTTTAATAATAATTAGCTACTCATTTTAATTTTTTTCTTTTCTACATCGTCACTATCCCTTTTCACCTTTATCATCCTTCATTGGCTCTCCCATCTCGCGATATATTGTTCCAAGAACGCCGTTTACAAAGCGACCGGAAGAATCTCCGCCATAGGTTTTAGCAAGTTCAATAGCTTCATTGATAGCCACTTTAGGCGGAACCTCCTCATAATTTCCAAAAATCAGCTCGAAAATCCCCAGCCGCAAAATATTTCTATCTACAATTGTTACCTGATCAAGCGGCCATTCCGGCGCGCATTTCTCAATAAGCTTGTCAATTTTAGATTGATTTTTGAGAACTCCGTTTACTAGATAGTATACAAAGGAAGCATCCTCGACTCCGGGACCGAACTCTTGAAGATTACGCGTCATAATCTCGTCCATATTCTCTCCTTTTTTTCCTTTGAAATCCCATTCGTAAAGGGATTGCATCGCAATAGAGCGAAGAAGATGTCGGTTGGCCATTTGTGTAATTTGTAATTTATCAGGGATTTTTAAACACCCAAAAGAAATCCGAAGCACAGATTACCAATTACAATTTGCCCATTATAAATTGCCGATTACTTAAAAATTATTTTCCTAAAATTCAGCTTACCGACTTTAATAACTCCTTTGTTGTGGTCTTTTTTATTTAGTTCAAACTTATAGTCAACAATTTTTTTGTTATTGATTGAAACACCCCCTTGCTCAATTTTTCTTCTGGCATCAGAAAGACTTGGGGCTATTCCAGCTTTAACCAAAAATTCCGTTAGCCTAATTTTGCTACCTCTTGTGAGAATATATCTTATTTTCTCTGGCAATTCCTTCTTTTGAAAAGTCCTTACAAAATTTTCCTGAGCTTTTTTGGCCGCCTCCTTGCTATGATAATACTTCACAATCTCAAAAGCAAGACGCATTTTTCTGTCCCGCGGATTTTTTTCCTCGACTTCTTCGTAGTTCAAATTCGTCGCTAATTCAAAATATTCTTTCATGACCGTGTCTGGAATTGACATAATTTTTCCATACATCTGATCGGCGCTTTCGGTAATGCCAATATAGTTGTCAAGAGACTTGCTCATTTTTTCTTTTCCATCTGTTCCTACCAAAATTTTCATAATTACCATTGCTTGTGGATCTTGGCCAAATTTTTGCTGATAGTGTCGGCCGAAAAGCTCATTGAATTTTTGATCTGAACCAAGAAGCACCACATCGGCTTTCAACTTGACACTGTCATACCCCTGCATAATGGGATAAACCAATTCATGAAGTCCAATATCTTTTCCTTTCTTTATCCTTTCTTGAAACATATCCCGCTCCAAAACCCGCGCCACTGTGGTCATTGTCATAAGATGCAGGAATTCATAGAAGCTCATTTTTGAAAACCACTGGGAATTGTATTTTATCTCCAGCAAATTTTTGTCGGTTTTCAAAATCTTTGAGGCTTGTTTTACATAGGTGGCTGCATTTTTTTTGATCTCAGTTTCCGTCATCATAGGGCGGGTTTTGTCTTTTCCGGTCGGATCTCCAATCTTGCAAGTAGCATCGCCGATAAGAAAAACAACCTTGTGTCCCAAGTCTTGAAATTCGCGCATTTTGCGAAGTGCTACTGCATGCCCCAAGTGCAAATCGGGCCGAGTTGGATCGGCGCCAAACTTCACGATAAGCTTTTTTCCGGAAAACAACTTCCTTTCTAGCTCTTTCTTCCCGATAATTTCCGCAATCCCGCCTTCGGAGAGAAGTCTTTGGATTTTTTCCTCCTTTGACTCTACTGGCATAACAAATTTTACTTCTCCATATTATCACCTCGCTGAGTTTTTGACAACAATCTCAATCGTAGAGGTTAAATCTCTAAAATCCTCTATGATTAAATCATCCGCTTGAAGCTCGTAAAGATAGTTGAAATTTTCCTCCGCGTCAATCTCTTTTTCTATTTGGGAAATAGATTTCCCGGAAAATTCCTGAATTCCCAGCGCTTTGAGGCCATTGACTGTCATCATCTTCACTACTGTCTTGGTCGAAAGGCAAGTTGGGTCGCCATTAATTCCCTTTTGAAGAAGAGTTGCAATTTTCCCCGCTTCCCAAATATCAAGACGATTAGAACTTGCCGCCCCGTCTGTCCCTAGACAAACATTCACTCCTGCCTTGA
>CAZHTL010000049.1:0-2580 GCA_964535415.1 uncultured Bdellovibrionales bacterium
ATAAAGATATTCCCAATTTATATCTCTGGCAGGTAGATAATGAACCCTTTCTTCCTTTTGGGGAATGCACTACTACCAATAAAGGCTTTCTTGATAAAGAAGTAGCAAAAGTGCGGGAAATTGATCCCTATCATAAAATTATGGTAACCGACAGCGGAGAGCTTTCCATTTGGGTGCGGGCGGCCAAGCGAGCCGATATTTTTGGAACGACAATGTACCGAATTGTCTACAAAGATCCGATTGGCTATTTCAAATATCCGCTTCCTCCCCGATTTTTCTGGCTGAAAGCTAATCTAGTTCATCTCTTTTATCCTGAAAAGCCAATTATTGTTTCCGAACTCCAAGCTGAACCATGGGGACCAAAGCTGATTTATGACTTGTCTTTAAAAGAACAGGAAAAATCGATGAGTCTGGCTCAGTTTCACGAAAATATTGAATATGCAAAAAAAGTCGGTTTTCCGGAAAATTATCTCTGGGGCGTAGAATGGTGGTATTGGCTCAAAACAAAGCACAACAAGCCTGAATTTTGGGAAGCGGCGAAGGAATTATTTTTGAAGTAATTATAAAACTAGGCTCTTTCCTTGTTTACTTACCCTTGCAATTTCTCA
Source organism: uncultured Bdellovibrionales bacterium (assembly GCA_964535415.1). Taxonomy (GTDB): domain Bacteria; phylum Patescibacteriota; class Minisyncoccia; order Moranbacterales; family UBA11712; genus CAZHTL01. The sequence continues at coordinate 609 of CAZHTL010000049.1, forward strand.
AAGCTTAGCTTTACTCAATTTTTCCAACATCTCTTTTTCAGCTTCAAGAATGTCTTTTCCCAAAAATTCCACGGATAAATATCCGTTTTTTATTTCTCCATTGAAAAGCTTTTCCAAGTTTCGAAGAGTGGCTAAGTCATTTGTCTTTAAAAGGGCGATATTTTTTTTGAGTGATTCGCTGTACACGACAGCAAAAATTTTTCCCGAAGAAAAATTATCTTTTATTTTCTCCAAAATGAGAGGCAATTCGGTTTCCGTTGTTCGGCTTTGAACAAAATCTTCAAGAGAAACCAGTGACCAGGCAAGCTTCAATTTTTCATTCCAATTGAGTCGGGCCATAACCCGACCCCAAAGTTTGAGGAAAGAGAAGGACTGAGTTTTCAAAAGATGGCGGACAATTTCCTGCTGATTAGCGCCTTTTTCAATGAGCCAGGAAGCAGTGAAAAAAGTTTGAGGAGTTGTTTGTTCGCTTTGAAAGTTGGAAGTAGCTGAAACTATTCCGGCAAGAAAACACTGAACCACCATTGGACTCAAGTGCTTTTCGTCGAAACTTTTTGAAAACTCTGCCAAGACTTCTGAAACAGAAGAAGCGGTTGTGTCTACCAGATTGAACTGCCCAAAATTTTCATTGGCTGGGGAATTGTCAATGTTCACAATCGGAAGCTCGAAAAAAAGATCGCTGTTTTTTTCCTTGAGTTCGCCAAGATCCTCCAGGCTTTGACAGCCGATCACCGCGATAAGATCATACTTGAATTTGGCCGGAAGAAAGGAAAAATCACGCGGGTCAATCGCTTCTTTTTCGGGGGTGATATAAATCTCGAAAGTATCTTCTTTTTCTTCAATGCGGTAGTTGACAACTTTGTTGTATTTGGTGTTGAAAGATAAAACAAAATCTCGCGCACCGACAATTCTCTTTTCTCTTTTGTCGGGGGGAGTAAGAAATTTCAATTTTTCGGCTTGAGAGTTGTTTTCTAAAATCACTGGATCTTTGCCAAGATTTTTGAGCAAATGAAAAAACCCCCAACTGGCAGAGAGTGCGTCGCTGGAAGCTTTTGGTTTGGTGAGAATTAAAATACTTTGAGAAGTGTTAATTTGATTTTTGATTTGATCTTGGATAGAAAGAATCATAAAATTCTTTAGCTGAATTTTTCATTTGAAGGTGTTTAGTTTTGTAGAATATCAAATAGAAAAGTTGATGTCAATTTTAGCTGGGGTGGATAAGTTAAAATGTAGACGTCGAACGTCTAGAAGGTGGATATCTACAAGAATACTACCTCGGGAGGTTGACAAAAAGCGATTTTAGGTGTAGAATTAGGGGTTAAAAATTGAAAAAAATTGAAAAAATAATTAAGGAGGAAGAGGAGATGAAAAAGCGTTTTTTTTGATTATTATCGCAATCGCATTTTGCGGTTGCGCAGGGGTCATTTATGACCCCATTTATCCGCCGCGGGAAGTTCATCTCCCGCCGGTAGATTGGCACCGAGCGCCTTTGGAAGTAATCAGGCGCTCGGCTCAGCTTGATCTCGAGCTCCAGCGAGCTCGAGAGAGGTATGAGGCCGCCCGGCGGGCCCAGCAAGAAGAGGCTCGGGCGGCGGCTGAGTATGATTTTCGCCACGGGCTTCCCCGTGGCGCGCATGCCCCTCCCCCTTTTTGGGGAGAGGCTCGCGAGGCTTATAATCGAAGATTTAACAGCCTCGTGAGTGAACATCGCTTTCTGCTTGAGCAGGAGGCGAGAAAGAGGGGTGAGATGGATTTTTATCGGAGTCGCCAGCCGCGATGGCGGTAGGTGGCTTCGAGAAAATAAAAAAGGCCGGTTTCAAGTCAAAACATTGGCTCAGCTGGCCTTTTCTTTTTGTCTACATTTGCTAAAAATGATATTTATGCCACAATTAAATATAATGAGAAGGGTTTATATTACAACAAATTGCAAACAGACGCAAAAGCTGGGTGAGATATTAGCTCAGGAATTGCG
>CAZHTL010000050.1:0-10025 GCA_964535415.1 uncultured Bdellovibrionales bacterium
GGCTATAAAACTGCGAGGAACCTCTGATAGTGATTATCGGGACACGGCTGGGGCGCCGGGGAAATTTCAGGAAATTTTGAAGGTTTATCGCCGGGCTGGAAAAAAATGTCCAAGATGTGATACAATTATCCAAAGAGAAAAAATGGGACAAAGGGGGACATTTTTTTGTCCGGTTTGCCAGAAGTAAACTTTACGAATTGTTTACGAATTGCGAATCCGTTTCGCTTCAAGATATATTAATTATGAATATTTTTAATTCTATATTGGTACGGATTCGTAATTCGTAAAATAAATTTATGTTCGACAAAATAAAAATGATGGAAACAAAATCAAAGGTTATTTTGGTCATTGTTCTAGTAATATTGCTATTTTTAGCCGCTGGATATTTTTTAGGTTGGTTTGGAAAACAAAAAGCTGTTCCTCTGGATCTGAATTCAATGAAGGGAGAAGTTGACATAGGTGCTCCTCTTAATACAGGGGAGGTTAGTCCATTTACCGGTCTTCCCTGCGCCAATTGGAACCGTCGGCCAATTGCCGTAATGGAGGCAGCTGATCTTTCCGTGAGGCCTGACAGCGGCTTTTCGGATGCTGATTTAGTTTTGGAAATGCCGGCTATAACAGCTAGCATTACCCGACTTATGGGAGTTTATGTTTGCAATGACCCGCCGGAAGTTGGCTCAATTCGTTCTACCCGCCATGATTACATTGCGCTTGCCGCAGGTTGGGACGCTATTCTTGTTCACTGGGGCGGATCTCATTTTGCGGGTGATATTTTAAACAAAGGGGCAATTGACAACCTGGATCTCAATGGCAGTTTTGGCAACAAAGCTTCCGAATGCGGTTTTCGAAAAGCAGGCATTCCGGCACCAGATAATGGGTTTGCCAAATTTGAAAAACTCCTCGAGTGCGCGAAGGCGAGAAACTATCGAATGGAAAACAAGTTTTCTGGCTATCCTCACCAAGAAGAAGCGTCGTTGGATCAGCGACCAAAGGGAGGACACCTCCGAGTAGGCTTTGCGGGGCCCTACGCGGTTGATTATGACTATGACAGAGCGACTAACTCTTATCTTCGCAGTTGGAACAAGGTGGCTGACAAGGATGCCAACAATGGTAAACGCCTTGCTCCAAAAAATATAGCCGTCTTAATTGCCTCTTCAGAGCAAATTGAGGGACAGTATAATAATGTTCAAATTGGTGATCCTCAATTTGACAGTGTAAGCGAAGGCGATGCTTTCTACTATTTCAATGGGAAGGAAATAAAAGGCCGCTGGAAAAAAGATAAGTCTAAATGGGCCTCAAAACTTTTTATGTATGACGAATCTGGTCAAGAGGTGAAGTTTGTGCCGGGACAAATTTGGGTGGAAATTTTGGAGCCAGGTCAAGCGCTCAGATGGGAGCCACAGCTCTAGCCAAGAGTTAAAAGTAAAAAGCTAAAGCTTTTTAAAGCCTTAATATCGCTTAGCAATGATTATTTTCTTGTACGGCGAGGATGAGTTTTGCTCTAACCGGAAACTGACCGAGATAAAAAATAAGTTTCTTGAAAAAAATAAAGAGGGCGGAATCCTGTTCATTTTTGATTTTTCTGAATCAGAGGAAAAAGTTGATGAAATGCTTCTCAAGCTTTCTTCGGGGGGATTATTTTCAAACAAGAAACTAGTTGTTATAAAAAATATTCTTCAAAATAAAGCAGCGGCAGAGGATGAAAACATTTTTAATTTTCTGAAGAAGATAGATAAAGGACAAGAGAAGGACCTTATTCTTGTTTTTTGGGAAAGAGGAGAAATTAACAAGAAACTCAAATTGGCAAAGTTTTTGTTTGAAAAGGCAAAAAAACAAGAATTTGGGATTTTGAGGGGAGGAAAACTGGCAAGCTGGATAAATAAAGAGGTTAAAGAAGTCGGCAGAGGAGCAGTTACAATCAGTCCAAAAGCAGCAGAGAAACTTTCCGTTTTTGTGGGGAGCAATTCTGCTCTTCTCGCCAAAGAGATTGAGAAATTAACTGTCTATAAAAGTCAAGGAGAAATTTCTGAAGAAGATGTAGAACTTTTGGTGAAGGCAAAAGTTGATACAGATATTTTTCGGACACTGGATGCGCTGGGGAACGGGGACAAAAAAACAGCTCTTGAGCTTTTGCATAATCATCTGGAAGTGGGCGATCATCCTCTTTTTATGCTCGATAGGTACTTTTATCAATTTCGAAACTTGCTGAAAGTGAAATCTTTAGTAGAAAAAAACAGATCTTCCAGTGAAATTGCTGCTGCACTCAGAATGCACCCCTTTGTAGTGAAAAAAAGTCTGGAACAGGGAAGAAGATTTTCTCTTGAAAGACTCAAAGATTTGTATAAAAAACTTTGCGAGATAGATTTTTTGGCTAAAACAGGAAAAGTTGATGTTGGGCTGGCGCTGGATAAATTTATAGCGGAGATATAGTAAAAACTTCTATTTTTTGAGATTGGAAAATTAAGAAACCGCTCTATATAAATTCCGAGGCGGTTTTTATATACCAAAACCTTGAGGTGTCAATTTGATCCATATGGGAATATTTGACACCTGCTTATATCTATTGATGCCTATTGATTTTTGTCCAATTATTTTGTTGAAGATTTTTTCAGTAACTTCGCGAGTCTTGATTTTTTGCGGGCGGCGGTGTTTTTTTTGATAACGCCGATTTTCGCCGCTTTGTCGAGGGCTTTCTGGACCGTCGGGAAATATTTTTTAGCTTCCTCGTATTTTTGAGAAGCAATGAGGCTGCGCAGTTTTTTCACAGCTTCCTTGAAAGCTTTTTTGATCTTTAAGTTTTGGGCGGCGCGCTTTCGAGAGGATCGAAGATACTTTTTGGCGCTTTTCTTAATAGGCATATTCGTTATCGTTCAAATATAAAAAATATGAAACTAAATAAATATTAAAATTTACTTGGAAATTTATAATTTACTATATGTATTTCTAGCATGTATTTGTTTTTTTGTAAATAATCTATGGATTTGTTAAAATGAAATTGCTTGGAGACTATTTTAAAGATCGTTTTTAAGTTTCATGATTGCTAAAATTAAAGGAAAAATTGCGTATTTACGGGATCACTATGTCGTGGTGGACGTGGATGGCGTTGGCTACAAGGTATTTGTTACCGATTTTGCTATGGGAAAAATTGCCGGAAAGGAAGAAATAGAGCTGTATACCCATACTTATGTTCGTGAAGACACTTTGTCACTTTATGGATTTTTGACACTTGATGAGTTGGAGATGTTTGAGCTTCTCATCTCTATTTCCGGCATTGGTCCTAAGGCGGCCATTGGAATTCTTTCCATTGCTGAACCGAAGACTATTCGGGCGGCGGTACTATCCGGTGATTCATCAATCTTGACTCGTGTTTCGGGAGTAGGCAAAAAGACAGCCGAGCGGGTAATTTTGGAACTTAAAAATCGAATTGCAGAGATTCCTACCGAAGACCAGGGAGTGGCGCGAGCTGATTCAGAAGCGATTGAGGCGCTTGTATCTTTGGGTTATTCTGCAACGCAAGCCCGCGAAGCTCTAAAATCAGTGCCGGAGAAAGTAAAAGATGTTTCGGAGAGAGTGAGAGAAGCACTGAAAAGGTTGGGGAAATAACCAAAATAAGTCTATTCTATTAAATAACCCAAGCACCAGCATATTAAATGACCAATAATCAACTTCCAAGCTCCAAATAAACTCCATTTACCAATGACCGAATAACCAAAATGTTCAGTGATTGGAAATTGGCTTTTGGTCATTATCTGGCAATTGGAATTTGGTTATTGATTATTTATGAATGAAGCTTTGTTGAAATTTATTCAAGACAATTCCCCTGACGGTGGTTTTTTACAATCGGAATACTGGCGAAAGTTTCAGGAAAGTTATGGCAGAAAGACACACAGTATTTCAGCAAACGATGACCAGAGTGAGCCGATTGCCTTTGCCAACATCATCACTCATTCTTTGCCGGCAGTCGGCAATTATTTTTATATTCCCCGGGGACCGGTAGTTCAAATCCCAAATTCCAAGCACCAAATCCCAAATAAATTCCAAATTCCAAATTCCAAATTCCAAAACTTTTTAAAAAACTTGGTCAATTTAGCTAAAGAAGACAATATTAGTTGGATTAGAGTTGAGCCAAATAGCAAAGAGGAATTGGGGTTAATAAGGGAAAATTTACCAAGTAGGGTGAAAATAAAAAAAGCATCGGTAAATATTCAGCCAGAAGAAATATTGATGCTGGATATTGCAAAAAGCGAAGAAGAAGAGTTGCTGGCGCAAATGAAGCAGAAAACGCGCTATAATATTCGATTAGCGGTAAAACGGGGTGTGAAAATAATATCTAATATCCAATATCCAGTACCCAATAAGTACATTGATGAGTTTTTACGGCTTATTAAAATTACCAGTGAACGTGACAAAATTACTCCGCATCCGGAAAATTATTACCGCAAAATGTTTGAGGTAATTCCGCCGGAAATTTTGAAACTTTATGTTGCCGAATATCAAGGAAAAATTATTGCGGCAAATCTAGTTTTATTTTTTGGGCGCACAGCAACCTATATGCATGGCGCATCTGACAATATTCACCGCGAAGTGATGGCCCCCTATCTTTTACAATGGCAGGCGATGAGGGATGCGAAAAAAGCGGGATGTGAGAAATATGATTTGGGAGGAGTGAGAACAAAAAAAAATCTAAAATCCAAAATCCAAAACCCAAATTCTTGGACAGGGATTACGAGATTCAAAATCGGCTTTGCACCAAACACGGAACCTATCCGCTATCCGGGGTGCTATGATATAATACTAAAGCCGGTGAAATATAATTTATATCGAGGACTGCAGAAGATAAAAAGATTATTTTAGAAAAAAATGGACAATCAAATGAAAAAACGCGTTGGGATATTTTCGCTCACTTGCGACGAAGGCTGCAGTATATATCTCACGGAAATTTTCAATCAAAAATTGATTCCCTGGATCGAGAAGATGGAGCTTGTGTATTTTTTGTCAATAAAAGATAAAACAGAAATCAAAGATCTGGACGTGGCGTTGGTTGAAGGAGTGGTAACTAGCCAGAAAGACAAAGAAGAAGTTGAAAAGATTCGTGCCAATACCAAAATTTTGATTGCTATGGGAACCTGTGCAATGACCAGTCAGCCTTCGGGGCAAAGAAATAATTTTAGATCTGATCAGCTCGAAGAAATCAAGCCTCATCTTGAGAAATATAATTTTCTTCCCAAAGCTTTAGCCTTGAAAGAGGTAGTAAAAGTGGATGACGAGATTCCCGGGTGTCCAATTGATAAAACAAAGTTTATTGAGGTTTTTGAGAAATATCTTTTATCAAGCTGAAAGCTAAGAGCGAAAATGGAAAAACAACAGGGTAAAACTAAAAGTATTTTGAAATATAGAGCCTACAAGTTTAGTCTCAGTATTATTAATTTATTAGCTCTGCTTCCCAAAAGCTATATTTTCGAAATAATAGGAAAACAATTATTGAGATGCGCGACTTCAATAGGGGCAAACATAATCGAAGCGCAAGCTGGAAGAACAAAAAAGATTTTGCCAATTTTTATCAGATTGCCCTCAAAAGCTCCAATGAAACAAAATATTGGCTATCTATATTGAAGGAAAAAACAAAAAAATGAAAAAGCAGATATATTGCTAAAGGAAGCTATCGAAATCAACAATATGTTAGGCGCAAGCCTGATAATGCTCAAGAGAAAAGATAGATTTTGAGCTTTAAACTGTTACTTTTCGTTTTTCACTTTTAGTTTTTAGTTAATTTTATGCATAGTTGTAATCTAAACGTAGAAATATCCAAACTCTCCAAAATCGAGGGGCATGCGGATCTTGATATCAAAATTCGAGACGGAAAGCTTGAGGAGGTGAATTTAAAAGTGATGGAAAATGTGCGGTTCTTCAATCAAGCGGTTATTGATATGTCCTATAATTCTGTTCCTCAGTTAGTCTCGCGAATTTGCGGAACTTGCTCTATTGCCCATCTCACGGCGTGTATTGAAGCGGTTGAAAAGACATTAGGAATTGTACCCAGCCGACAAACAATTCTGCTTCGCAAACTCACAGTATACTCAATGATGATTCGTGATCATGCCCTCCACCTTTATTTTTTCGTTTTGCCGGATCTCTTGGGAATTGATTCTCTCTTAGATGTGCCGGCTGAAAAACACAACCTTATTCACGAAGCGTTAGCTATTAAAGAAGTCGGAAACAATCTCTCGGAGCTGGTAGCAGGAAGAGCCGTCCATGCGCCCTTTGAACAGGTAGGTGGCTTTAGTCAAACGATTGATGAAAGCCAAATTCCGGTGGTTGTTAAAAAGATAAAAGAAATTCGCCCTCTTGTTTTAAAATTGATTGATATTTTTGCTAACTGTGAGTGGGAATTCAGACGCAAGACAAACTTTGTGGCGCTGGTGACAGACGACTTTTCTTTTTTGGAAGGAAAAATCAAAAGCTCAACCGGCGAGGTGATTGAAGAGAAAGATTACTGGAGTCATCTTCATGATGTTGTTTTGCCTTATTCACAAGCGAGCGGCTTTGAATTTGAAGGAAAGGAGTATATGGTAGGGGCTCTCTCTAGGCTTAATTTGAATAGAGAGAATCTACACAAAGATACTGGGCGTGATGCAGAAAAATACCTATCTAAATTTCCATCCGAAAACATCTACGACAATAACCTAGCTCAAGCCATTGAAATTTTACACTCCCTTGATCATTCGGTGGAAATTCTTGAAAATACGAAATTCGAAAAGGAAGAAGCAGTTAAGCCCGAGCGATTGTCTGGGGAAAATGCGGGAGCAATTGAAGCGCCACGAGGAACTTTGTATTACGCTCTCAAAATTGAAGAGGGGAAGGTGAAAAATATGAAGCTGGCTATTCCTACGGCTCAAAATCTCGTGAATATGAAGAAAGATGTAGAACAAATTGTGAGCGGCTTTTGTGCGACAGAAAATAACAAGGAAGAGCTTGAGAAAAAGATTGTAAGAGAAGTTTCCAAACTTATCCGGGCTTATGATCCTTGCATGAGCTGTGCTTCCCATTTCTTGAGGGTGAGGTGGGTGTAAGTTTTCGTTTTTCACTTGATAATTGTGTCTAAATAAAAGTCTAAAGAGGGAAAATATTCATCTTCAAATATCTTTAAAAGGCTTATAAATGAGAAAAAATCACCGTAATACGAGTTTATTACGGTTGGAAGTGGTAAACTCTAGTGAGTTTTGAGACTTGACTTGCTTTAAGTATAAATCACTAATCAAAACCAACCTCCGCGAAGCAAAAACTACGCGGGGGTTGGAAGAAGAAGTATGTTTGATAGCATTGGACTAGGCAAAGCAATTGCTAACATTATTTATTTACTATTAATTTTTATTGCAATAGCAGGTGGTATCATATCTTTGCTTTTAAATAGAAAATTTTTTGCACTGATCTGGTTTTCTATGATACTAAATATTCTACTTTTTCTTCTATCACTTGGCATGCTAGGAAATGTAGGAGCAATTTTAAGAATTATAGCTATTATTATTTGGCCCTTGCTTAATATTTTTCTGCTCTATAGATATTTTTTCCAAGAAAAAAAATGAGGAAAATAAAAGGATTTTTCGCTCTTATTTTGATTTTCTTCTTTTTATTTTTACCCTTCAGACCAGATGATTTAGTTGGTTTTTGGCAAGCCCTTGCGGCTGCTGAATATATTTCCGGAACCACTGTTTGGGCAGAAGATCATATAGTGAATAATTATCTAATAATACCAACTGGAGCAACTCTTGTCATTAAAAAAGGAATAAAGGTATCTTTTAAGAATAATGCCAAGATTTATGTCGATGGAGGAGAACTGATAGTCAGCGGAACGGTAAAAGACCCAGTAAAAATAAAAGCCGAAGATGAAAGCGGTAAAAGATATAGTATTATTGCAACCAGAAGAGGAAAAATCACTCTGAGAAATGCGGATATTAGTGATGGAGGGATAAGTGTTGTTCCAATCGGCTATGGTCAAACTTTTAGCAAAGTTTTGGCGGCGGAGTATTTTGGCGCTGTCCATCTTGATAACGGAAGCCTGGATGCTCAAGCTTGCAATTTTCACAATAACGAAAATGCAATTTCTTTCAAAAATAGCAATGCTCTAAATATCCGAGTTAACCGTTCTAAGTTTGTTGATAATTTCAACTATAATGTTGTATCAAGTTTTTCAACTGGAATGCTTCCTGATTTTCGTTTCAATTGGTGGGGAGAAACTGAAGGGCCGAGAAAAAAGTGTCCTAACTGTTCTGTTTATGAGGGAATTGCCGGGCAAATAAATTTTTCCAATTGGCTGACATCTGAAAATTTTCGCGATCCAATAATTCTTATTCCTGGTATAATGGGTTCCTGGGAAGTCAATGGTGAGTGGAGGCTTGATCCGATACTCCACAGCTATGAAAATATTTACAATAAATTTATTAAGGAGGGGTATACGCCAAATGAAGATTTATTTGAATTTCCCTATCAATGGAGAAATAGCAATATTGAGAATGCTATTTTGCTTAAAGATGCGATAAATTTCATAAAAGAAAAGAGAAAATGGCCAAAAGTGGATATTGTCGCCCACTCGATGGGCGGGCTTTTGGCAAGAGAATATATTGAGAGTGATTATTATGAAGGTGATGTCGATCAACTCATTACCCTCGGCACGCCCCATTTAGGAGCGCCGAAGACATATCTTGGATGGGAAGCTGGTGAATTAGGGAAAAATTTTGAAAGCTATATTCTTGAGAAAATTTTGACGCGTGAAGCCAAAAAAGCTGGCTACGAAAGCTTATTTCACTACATCAGAAATTATCCAATTAAGTCTGTCGAGGAACTTCTTCCTCAATATAATTATATTTTTGACTTAGATCTTGGCGCTCCTAGGGAATATCCAACTGGTTATCCTCGAAATGCTTTTTTGGAAAATTTGAATGATTCCGCAAAACTTAAAAATCTTCTCAAGGTGGAAAATGATATTATATACGGCAAAGTTAACAAGGAAAACACAATTTCTGCCTTTGAGGTGATACACGCCTCTGCTTTTGGTGAATACTGGGAACACGGCTACCCAAAGAATTATTATATATTATAATCTTTTTTGGGGCGAGGAAGGAGTTGTTTATGGCAAGGGAGATGAGACTGTTCCCGTGTTGTCAGCGTCGGGAATTGATGCGGATAATAAAATTGAAATCGATTCTTCTCACACTGAACTTACAACCGAAGCCCAATCGGTTGTTATAGAGTTATTAACAGGAAGCCGGCCTGATAAAAATTCCGAGATTAGAGATGCAAGCATAAGCATAAAAGAAATTCTACTGGTACAAGTCTACTGCCCGATTGATATTATAAGGGTGATTGATCCAAGCAATAGAATTATAGGATTAGATCAAAAAGATATTCCTGGTGCAGTTTATATAAATAATGGAGAAAATGAAAAATTTCTCACCATCCCTAATCCCCAAGACGGAGAATATAAAATCATTGCTCAAGGAACAGAAGAAGGTGGAGAGTATGCGATTGAAGCCGTGAAAATTGCCGAAAATGAAGAGGATCCGAATAAGACTAAAGAGTCTTCGTTAATAATTGAGGGGAATATTAAACCAAACGAAGTGAAGGAAATTCAAATTAAAGTTGAGAACGATCAAGTCTTGGGTAATTCTGATAATATCCCACCCCTCATCACCATTTCCTCTCCCGAAGATCAAAAAACTTATCTCAATGATCGATACACTCTCCCAGTTGACTATGTGATCACAGATGATGTTTCCCCAGCTGACAGGATAACCAAAGTAGTTGAATACGATAAACAGTTATTTGCCGAAAACCAAATCGATCTTTCTCTGGAATCTCTTGGCGAACATAGCTTCAAAATCACTGCTGTTGACGAAGCCGGAAATTCAGTTGATAAAGAAGTGAGGTTCCAAATTATAACCGACATCAACGCCATTCAAAACAATATTCACCATTATTATTTTGACCTTGGACTCATCAAGAAAAAAATTGCCTATAAATATCTTGAA
>CAZHTL010000051.1:0-6696 GCA_964535415.1 uncultured Bdellovibrionales bacterium
CTACAAACACATCTTAATCTCCCTAGCGCCAATAGCGGTTTCTATTTTTTTAGTAATCAAACAGCCCGACTTCGGATCCGCTTTTGTTATTTTTTTTCTTTGGCTTTCTATTTTGGTAATGAGTGGAGTAAGTAAAAAGCATTTTTTTGTTTTGTTTCTGGTTTTGCTGATTTTAGCTCTGCTGAGTTGGAACTTTTTTCTTAAAGATTATCAGAAAGAGCGATTGATTACTCTCTTTAATCCTTCGTCTGACCCGCTGGGAGCTGGCTATAATGTTCTTCAATCAACGGTGGCAGTGGGGTCGGGAGGACTTTGGGGAAAAGGGCTGGGACATGGTTCCCAGAGTCAGCTCAATTTTTTGCCAGAAAAACACACCGATTTCATATTTGCGGTAGTAGCCGAAGAACTGGGTTTTGGCGGAGCGATTTTTGTTATTGTTCTTATTGTCGTTGTTCTCTTGAGGTTGATAAAAATAGCTCTGGATAGCCGGGATAATTTTGGAAAACTTCTTGTGGGGGGAGTAGCGAGCATTATTTTCATTCATGCTCTTGTTAATATCGGAATGAATGTTGGAGTAGTGCCGGTAACGGGCATACCGCTTCCTTTCTTGAGTTATGGAGGGAGTTCGCTAGTTACCTTGATGGCTGCAGTGGGAATAGCAGAGAGTGTTTATAGAATAAATAAAACTTAAGAAAAAACTTCAGTTTTTTTCTAAAATGCCATCTTAGGAAAAGTTAGACTTGCTAAAGATTAAAAATGGTGTTATCTTACTAGAGTGGCTTTTTTAACTTTGAAAGAAGATGACATCGAGCTTAATCCTAAAAGTTAAGATAAGAGAGAAAGAAAAAAAGAGGAGGGAAGTGCCTCAAGGTACTATTCCCGGTATTTTGTATGGAAGGGGAATTGAGAACTTGATGCTTTGGGTTGATCGAAAAGAATTTAGTCATATTTGGGAGGAAGTAGGAGAAAGTACTATTTTCAAAGTTAAACTTGAAAATGGCGAAGAGCGAAATGTTCTTATAAAAGAGGTTCAGAGGGATATTTTGAGCGGAAATCCCATTCATGTTGATTTCTATCAGATTCGGATGGATGAGGAGATTGAGGCAATGGTAGAATTGGAATTCATTGGGGAATCGCCTGCGGTGAAAAATCTCGGGGGAGTTTTAGTGAAGAATATGGATGAAATTGAAGTAAGGTGTTTGCCGGGGGATTTGCCTTCCAAAATAGAAGTAGATATCAGCCGTCTGAAAAATTTTGATGACTATATTTACGTAAAAGATCTGCCTGTTTCAAACAAAGTTGAGCTTTTAGTAGATCCAGAAAATGTAGTAGCGATGGTATCGGAGCCGCGTTCCGAAGAAGAGTTGGCAGAATTAGAAACAGAGGTTAAGGAAGATGTGACGCAGGTTGAAGGAGTTGTGAAAGAAGAAAAGCCGGTTGAAGAAGAGTCTAGCAAAGGAGAAGAACAGAAAAAAGAAAAGGAATAATAATAGAATAAAGAATAAAATAAAGAAAATAAGTTTGGTGTTTGTTTCTGTTTTTGCCTCGGCGTCTTGTCGAGGCGATTTTTTTCGAATGTGATATAATTAACTCAGGATAGATTTTAAGATACCATCTCAGGAAATTTAAGATGATGAGAAAATTTAGAAAAGCGAGGTTGTTTTTTATGTCCGCGGTTAGTACCGGAGTTTTTTCTCTGGTTTTTTTAAGTTTAGGGCAAGGGGATACACGAGGAGCAGTTCCTTCTCAAAAGGAGATTTTGCAGACAAGAATTGACGACCTTCGCAAACAAATTGATATATATCAAAAAGAAATAGATGACAAAAGCGCAAAAGAAGAATCACTTTCAAATAACATAGAAGTTCTTGAGGCAGATATAAAGAAAATTGAAATTCAAATTGAGGAAACTAATCTTCAAATAGCTAGTCTTGCGGAGGAAATTTCTGAAAAGGAGATTGAAATTGAAAAAGTGCAAAAAAAAGTTGATGCGAAAAAGGAAATGCTTTCCAAGTTTTTGCGGGAACTTTATGAAAAAGAGGAGGAGGAAATAGAGGAGATTATTTTTACGGGACAGAGTTTTTCAGATTATTTTTTCAAAATAGAAAGTCTGGAGAATTTTGAAAATCGAATCAGAGAAGCTCATGATCAGCTGGAAATATCAAAAGAGAATCTCAAAGATGAAAAAAGAGAATTGATAGAAAAGAAAATTGAAAAGGAAAATCTAAGAGGAATCCAAAGTGATCAAGAAAGATCCCTTGAGCAGGAAAAGCAAATGAAAACTTTGCTGGTTTCTCAGATTCGGAATGAAAAGTTGGCTCTTGAACAAAATTTAGCTAGGCTGCGGCAGGAGCTAGACGAGATTCAATCACTCGGCAAACCGATCAACTTGGAAGAAGCAATTGAAGCGGCAAAATATGCCGCCGACCTCACTCAAGTAGCGCCAGAATTTTTGCTGGGGGTACTGCGGGTTGAATCGGGACTAGGAACAAATGTAGGGGGCGGGAGATATAAAACGGATATGAATCCTTCCCAATGGGATACTTTCAAGAGTCTTTGCAAAGAACTTAAGCTTGATCCGGAAAAAACTCCGGTTTCACGTCGGGCTTGTTATAATCCCGATTCCGAAGATGGATGCGGCGGCTGGGGAGGAGCGATGGGCCCGGCTCAATTTCTGCCTTCAACTTGGATGGGATATAAAAATCGGGTGGAGAGCTTGACGGGAAAAAAACCAGCCGACCCTTGGAATCTCAAAGATTCTTTAGTGGCGATGGGACTAAAACTGGGTTCGGTGGAAAGAGTGCAGGCGGGGGATCGAAAGGCTTGGGCAAAAGCAGCTGGAATGTACTTAGCTGGATCAAACTGGGAAAAGTATTCTTGGTATTCGGATAGAGTTCTCTATTATGCCGATGGTTTCAAAAAAATTTTGAAGAAACACTAAGAAAAAAACTTCAACATTTTTTGTCAAGTTTCTTAGTAGGAATCGAGACAATTTTTCATTGACGAATCGGCAGAATAATTATATAATAGAAAGGTAAAATCTCTGCCAGCAAGGCTTTTTAAAAGGCTTTTCAAAAAGTCTTGTCTGGTGGTTCAAAGGGGCTTTACTCCTTTATGAGGTTGCTAATTTCTGGCAATTTCAGAGGGGAAAAGGGTGATTTTCTCGATTTTCGGGTGAATCGCTTTTTTAATTTTCTCTACGAAATACGAATAGGGCGAAAGATTATTAATCGTTTTGCAGAAATAACCTAATCATCTCGTATATTCGTAATTAATTCGTAGCCGAAAGGGTGAGCTCGATTACTTAATGAAAGAAACGTTTCCTTGGGTGAAATGGGTGAGTCAGGAAAACTCCAAAATCCCAAGCTTTAAATTGGGAGGCGGAGTAAATAGGGTAAGCTCTAAAGAAATACTGAAGGCAGTTTCAGCTATTTTTGAATTTAGCAAGAAAGGGAAAAGAACTCTATCTTTCTGGGGCTTAACTTCTTTTTTCACCTTGATTTTTCTTTTTGTCTTTTGGTTGAGTGCCGACGGAGCTTCGGCCTCCTCTATTACAGCCGGGAAAGTTATTGAACTTACTAATAGGGACAGAAAGTCTAAAGGTATTCAGGAACTTTTTGAAAATGAAAAACTTTCTCAAGCAGCAGCGAAAAAAGCCGAGGATATGATCCTGAATAATTATTTTTCCCATACTTCTCCTCAAGGAGTTACGCCTTGGCATTGGATTGAAAAAGAAGGGTATGATTACAATTATGCCGGTGAAAATCTGGCGATGGATTTTGTGACTGCTGAAAAAATGAATGAGGCTTGGATGGCGAGCCCCACGCATCGGGCTAATATTTTGAATGAAAAATATAAAGAGATTGGAGTGGCGGTGAAAGAGGGAGTTATAAATGGGCACGAGACAATCGTGGTTGTCCAAATGTTTGGCTCGGGAGACAAAAATGCTTCTTCAGAGGATCGAAGAAATTTACTTCTAGAGGAAGAAAGAAAAAAGATAAGTGAGAATTATTTTCCAAAATTGCCTTTGGGTAGGCAAGAAGAAAAAATAAGTGATAAGTTTGTTTGGCTTAGTCCGTTTATAACCAGTCCTCAAAAAGGAGAAATTATTTCAGGCAAGGGAATAGAAGTGCATGGGCGGGCGAAACCCGGATCAAAAATAAACATTTTTGACTGGGATAAATTGGTGGCAGTCTCTCTAGCTGACGATAAGGGGTGGTTTCGAGTAAAAGTTTCCGATCTTGAAGAAGGAGAGCATATCTTCAAAGTGGCGAGTGAAATTTTCGCTGAGGGGAAAAAGGAGGTTTATCTTTCTGAGTCGGATACAAATTTTTTGGTAGATAGAACAGAGCCAAAAACAGGATATCAACTTTTTGCCCTTGGATCGAAAAAAGAAATGATGGTGAAATTTCACTTGAGTAAACGAAATTGTTTTTTGAAGTTGGGTTCAGAGATATTTTTTGTCGGTTCCGGTGAATTTGTTTATGTCTTTCCAAGAAAGAACCAGATTTCAATATCCTTGAAAATCGAGGACTTAGCGGGAAACAAGGCTTTTCAAGAAATCAATTTAGCTAATTATTATTTTCAGCCCGAAAATAATTTTGATCTGGTTGGCAAATTTGCCTCCGTTTTGTCGCCGCAAGAAGTTTTTGCTTCTGAATCCGGAAGAGAAGCGCTGAGAGATAACTTAGGTTTAGTGGTAGAAGAGTTTAATAATTATTTTTAAAAAAAATGTGAGGTAAAAAAACAAAAAAGTAGTTCCTTAAAAATAAAAAATAAATAAAACTAATTTAACTGAAAACACAAAAAGTGTTTTTAAGTGAAAAGGTAAGATGTCCTTACTTTTTGCCTAGGGGCATAGATGGACAAAATTCCCGCTTTTGCAGGGTTAGCAAAGGCGGGTTTTTGTTATGTTTGCGAACTAAGAATCCGCTTTACCTTGCCCATTTTAAAAATTCCAAATTACAAGCACCAAATTCCAAATAAATTCCAATTTAAAAATTCCAATCTTTGAAACAAGTTTTCTCATTTTAGTTATTGGAATTTTTTCACTCGGTTCAAGGTGAAACCTTCAAGAGAAGATTTTGGGGTAGAATAAATCTTTATTACCCTATGGCAAAATACCGCAAGTTCAAGTGTCTGCCGGTAACGTTGTGGTCTTGCAGACCGGTCTTCGGTCGGTGGCTAAGCCTTGGGGAGCTTATTATTCACAATTCTTAATGACTTAGGATTTGATTATTTCAAAGTTTTCAAGTATAATAGCTATGATAAAAATGTTTTAAATCATGTCCTATTTTGAAATAAACGGTGGGAAAAAGTTGAAGGGAGTTATTGAGGTAAAAGGTGCCAAAAATGCGGCTTTGAAGGCAGTGGCGGCGGCGCTTCTTTCCTGTGAAAAGTGGACCCTTTCCAATCTTCCTCAGATTGAAGATGTTAAACGAATCCTAGAGATGGTTGAAGATTTGGGGGCTGAGGTTAGGCAGGAAAAGGGGGGTAAAGCGTGGGAAAATAGGTTCGAAATTCAAGCTAAGAATATCCGGAAAACCGAACTGAACAAAAAATTGGCTGGTAAGCTTCGAGCTTCAATAATTCTGGCGGGACCCGTTTTGGCGCGAAAAGGAAAAGTTTCTATGCCTTATCCGGGGGGGTGCGTGATTGGAAAGCGTCCAATTGATTTGTTTATAGACGGTTTTCAGAAAATGGGAGCCAGGGTTGCTTGGCGAGATGATTATTTCAGTTTATCTGTTAAAAAACTAAGAGGGGCGAAGATATTTTTTCCCAGAATAACGGTAACGGGAACAGAAGCGATGATGATAACAGCTGTTTTGGCAGAGGGAGAAACGATTCTTGAAAATGCGGCTATGGAGCCGGAGATTCCAGCGCTGGCAAAATTTCTAAATCAGTGCGGGGCAAAGATTTGGGGAGCTGGAACTCCCACTATTAAAATAAGAGGGGTAAAGAAAGTGAGGGGTGGTCAGATGAAGATTATACCTGATCGAATTGAAGCAGGAACGTTTGTTATTTTGGGAGCCCTTTGCGGAGGAAAGATAAAAATCAAAAATTGTTGTCCTGATCATATCCGAGCGCTTCTCGAAAATGTTCGGAAAGCCGGAGTGAAAGTTAAAGAGGGAAAAGACGAACTTGTTGTTTGGGGAGCAAAGAAAATCAAGCCGGTTAATTTGACTACCCATGAATATCCGGGCTTTGCTACTGACCTTCAACCGCCTTTTACTCTTCTTATGACCCAAGCTAATGGAATAACTCAAATTCATGACCCGATTTTTGAAGGCCGGCTCCTTTTCACGGATAGCTTGAACTCAATGGGAGCCAACATTATTCTTAATGATCCTCATCGGGCAACAGTTTATGGTCCTACAAAACTGCGGGGGAGAAAAATTGCCAGTCCCGATTTGCGAGCAGGAATTACCTTGCTTCTGGCAGGGCTTATTGCTGAAGGAAAAACGATAATTGAAAACATCTATCAAATTGATAGAGGATATGAACATATTGAGGAGCGATTGAGGAAATTGGGAGCGGATATCAAACGAATAGAAAAATAAAAATGAAATTCGTAATTCGTAATTCGTAATTAGGATTTTTTTATTATTTTTTAATACTCCGCAGTTTGTTGTGGCTTGAGTGATTCAATTTTAGATTCCGGATTGCTAAAGGGTTTGAATACCATTTGTTATATTATCC
>CAZHTL010000052.1:0-5102 GCA_964535415.1 uncultured Bdellovibrionales bacterium
GTTAACAATCAGGTAGAACTTTACAATTATAAAACTAAAATTGATTGATAGTTGGGCTTTGAAAATTGGAAATTAATCGTGTCCGCCTGAGCGAAATTCATTTCGAGCAGCTCAAGCCTTAAAAATTGAAAGCTATTTACCTCTATTTTGGCTTGAATAAACCAAGAAATTAAATTGACCACTGTCAGGTAAACTGAAAATTATTTTTGCATAATTTTTCTCTTCAGGTCTTCTTCAGCGAGTCGATCTATAACTTTTTCCAGGTTGCCGTCTAAAATATCTTGAATATGACTCCAATTTTCTTTTAGGCGGTGGTCCGTAATTCGGTCTTGGGGGAAGTTATAAGTTCTTATTTTTTCACTTCGATCCCCGGTGCCAATTTGACTGCGTCTGGTTTCGCCAATCTCCCTGATTCTTTTTTCTTCGGCTGCTGCCAGAAGCCGTGCTCGAAGAACTTTCATAGCCTTTTCCTTGTTTTTTTGCTGGGATTTTTCGTCTTGACAGATGACTGTCATACCAGTGGGAAGGTGGGTGATACGGACTGCACTGTGAGTAGTATTGACGCTTTGTCCTCCCGGTCCGGAGGAGCAAAAAGTGTCAATCCGAAGATTGGAAGGATCTATCTTAACATCAATTTCTTCTGCCTCGGGAAGAACGGCTACTGTAGCAGTTGAAGTGTGAATGCGTCCTGCCTTTTCTGTTTTAGGAATTCTTTGGACTCGGTGAACACCGGACTCATATTTCATTTTTTTATAAACATCTCTCCCTTCAATATTCAAAATAATCTCTTTAAATCCGCCAATAGAGGTCTGGCTAGAGCTAAGAAGTGACACTTTCCAGCCGTTCTTTTCAGCATAACGTGAATACATACGGAAAAGGTCAGCGGCAAAAAGAGCTGATTCCTCTCCACCAGCTCCAGCTCGAATTTCCACAATAACATTCTTGGAATCATTGGGGTCCTTAGGAATAAGAAGAGCTTTTAGTTCATTTTCTACTTGTTCCTTTTTTTGGGAAAGGTGCAAGTTTTCTGACAGAGCCATTTCCTTCAGTTCTGAATCTTTTTCTTCATTTACAATTTCTGCATTTTCACGCATGTTTTTTTCAATGTTTTCGAGTTCTTTTATTTTTTTCATAATTTCTTCAAGTTCGGTCATTCTTTTTCCAATTTCTTTCATTTTTTGACTATTTGAAATCACCTCGGGTTTTTCAAGCTCGATTTTTAAGCTATTGTATTCTTTTTTAATCACTTCTATTTGTTTTTTCATAAGCTATGCCAATCTAAGAATAAAGACAACTTAAAAAACTCCTAATTGTCTAAATTAGGGAAATTTTTCGACTTATTGGTGGGTTATTTTTTCGAGGTGGTCTTTTTGGAAACAGCTTTTTTAGTAATCTTTTTCTTGGATACTTTTTTGGTTATAACCAGCTTACTTTTTACCTTTTGAGCTTTTTGGGCTTTCTTTTTTGCTATTTCGGTCTTGATTTGGGAAGTTCTTTCAAAACGCTTCTTGAATCGGTCAAGGCGGCCCGTTGAGTCTATGAGGCGCTTTTTGCCTGTATAGAAAGGATGGCAAGCCGAACACACTTCCACTTTCATTTCGGGTTTGGTTGAACCAGCAGTGATGATATTTCCACAGGCGCAAATAATCTTAGCTTGAGGGTAATATTTAGGATGAATATTTTTTTTCATAGCTACGTATCTAGCAACAATATAAATTCTTCGCCGGCATAGTACTTTCCTCACTAAGCGAAAAACTTGTTGATAAGTCAAGGTTAGTTAAAGGGTTTTAGGTTGACCACAAAAAAAACTAAAATAAAAGATTAAAAGTCAAGAACTAAAGCCTTAAATTTTTTTAGCAGCTCTTTTATGAGAAATTCTCTTCTTACTAAGACCCAACCTTTACTAGAGAAAAACCTGAGGCTAGTTCGTTGCTTAGAAATATTAACATAAGAAGCCCTAAATTGACAAGTCTTTTCCCTAAGTGTTAAACTAAAGTTTGTAAAATTCATACTTCCGGAGCAACTCTTCCTTGTCCTATAGAGAGAATAAATATAGGTAAAAGAGGAGCGAAGAAGGAAGTAGGTGTTAAGTAATTAAAGGAAAAAAATGGGAAATAATAATGAACAAGCTCAAAGGGGCGAGGGGAGGGCAGTTTCTTTAAAAGATAGCCAAGCGTCATCGGCTGGTTTTCAGTATGACGATTTAGAGCTTTCTATCGAGCAGATGTTTAAGTTTGGGGTTCATTTTGGTCACAAAAAATCCCGTTGGAATCCGAAAATGAAACCCTACATTTTTTCAGAGAAAAACCAAATCCACATTATTGACCTTGAAAAGACACTTATTCTTTTTGAAAAAGCTCTCGAATTTGCCCGTCACCTTACAGCCAATGGCGGAAAAATTATTTTTATAGGAACCAAGCCGCAAGCAAGGCAAATCATTGAAGAGGGT
Organism: uncultured Bdellovibrionales bacterium; assembly: GCA_964535415.1. Classification (GTDB taxonomy): domain Bacteria; phylum Patescibacteriota; class Minisyncoccia; order Moranbacterales; family UBA11712; genus CAZHTL01. The sequence continues at coordinate 2,450 of CAZHTL010000052.1, forward strand.
GCTCGTTTTTGTGAAATGCCTTTTGTTAATAATCGCTGGCTAGGTGGAACCCTTACTAATTTTCAAGAAATAAGGAAAAGAATAAAATATCTTAATGAGCAGGAAGAAAAAATGGCAAAAGGCGAGTTTGAAAAGTATACAAAATATGAGCGTCTCCGCTTTCAGAAAGAAATAGATAAAATGAATGAAAAGATGGGAGGAATGAAGAAGATGGATTCTCTGCCGCAAGCCATTTTTGTTCCCGATGTTAAGGAAAATGATTTGGCAGTTAAGGAGGCCAAAAAGATGAGGATACCGATAATTGGTATTGTTGATACAAATGTTGATCCCGAACCTGTAGACTATCCTATTCCCGCTAACGACGATGCTCTTTCCTCGCTTCGATATATTGTTGGTTTAATGGCAAAAACTTTGAAAGAAGCAAGGAATTCTAGGACTTCTTTGAAAAATGAGGCGGAAAATAAGGACAAAAAAGCAAAGTTAGAAAATAATTCAAGCTTAAAAATATGCAAAAAGTAACAGCCGATCAAGTCAAGAAACTGAGAGAGCTTACGGGAGCGAGTGTGATGGAGTGCCGGGAAGCTCTAGAAGAGGCTCAGGGGGAAATAGAAAAAGCTCAAGAATTCCTTCGTCAGAAAGGAAAAGAAAAGGCTCAAAAGAAAGCCCAAAAAGAAACCAAAGAAGGAATTGTAGCTGCCTATATTCACAGCAACAAAAAGGTTGGCTCTCTAATAGAAATTCGTTGCGAGACTGATTTTGTTGCTAAAAATTCTGATTTTCAAGAGCTAGCTCATGATATTGCTATGCACGTGGCGGCAATGTCTCCTTGGTATATTTCTCTTGATGACGTTCCTGAAAAAGAAAAGGAAGAATATGCGGCTCTAGTGAGAAGAAAGCTTTCCCAGGAGCAAAAGCCAGCTGAAATTATTGAAAAAATTGTGACTGGGAAAACAGCTAAGTATTTTTCAGAGCAGTGCTTAATGAGTCAGAAATTTATCAAGAATCCTGACATTACTGTGGAAGACTTGATAAAAGAAAAGATTTCAAAAATGGGTGAAAATATAAAAGTGGAAAAAATGGTTCGTTTTAAAATATAGCTGGATAGCTGGCTTATAAAAGATAATGAAAATGTTTTTTGTCAAAACCAGCTGGTGGCTCGGTCCCTGGTTGGTAATTCAATCTTCGCAAAAGCTTGAGAAAGGAGATGTGGTGATAATTGAAACAAAGACAGGAATTGCCTCGGCGGTTGTTGAAAAGGAAGCAGTTGCTCTTGAGGACAAGTCTCTCACAGAAAGGGCTAAATTCTTAAGAAAAGCCAATTTGGTTGACTTGAGAAATATTCGCAATTTTCAAAAAAAAGGGCAGGAAGCTCTCAAGATTTGCCGAAAAGAGGTAAAAAGAATGAATCTGCCGATGAAGGTTATAGAGGCTAATTATTCTCTTGATGGGAGTGGAATAACTTTTATTTTTACGGCAGATAACAGAATTGATTTTCGGGAGCTGGTGAAGATTTTGTCAAAAAAAATGCAGAGATCAATTAGGTTTCATCAGGTTGGAGCTCGGGATGAGAGTCGTCAGATGAGAGGCTTTGGGATTTGCGGACGGGAGCTTTGCTGCAATAAGTTCAAAGATAATTTGCCGAGCATTTCTTCGGAAATGGCAAAGATTCAACAAATTGCTCATCGAGGGTCGGAGAGAATATCAGGTGTTTGTGGTCGGTTGATGTGTTGTTTGGCTTTTGAGGAAGAGCAATATCGAGAATTAGCTAAAGAATTCCCCAAGCCAGGAGAAAAATTTAAATATAAAGGAAACTCGATCCTAGTCAAGGAAGTAAATTTAATGAGTGGAAAAGTGGGCATTGAGCTTGAGGACAAAACTTTTATGTTTGTTGATAAAAATGAACTTGAATAATATGTTTTGGGTTTATATACCGCCAATAATTTTCGTTTCTGCCTTGATTATTTTAGTTGTGATACTGGGCAGAAAAACAACTCTTTTGAAGAAGAAAGAAGCGGCTGGTTTGGCAACAGAGTCTCGAATTGACAGTTTGAGAAAAAGCGAAAAATGGAAGGTTTTTCGGGCTTCTGTTTTGGGAATTTTAGAAAAGGTAATCCATTTGGTTAAGATCGGAATCAAGAAGTCTGAAGAAAGCCTTTCCAGAATTCTTCATAAAGTAAAAGAAAGAAAGTTAGGAAGAAAGCTCCCTGAGTCTCTTTCTGAAAAGAAAGACAGCCCTATTTATTTTGAAAGCGAGAATTTCATTCCAGACTTGAAAAAGAGGCCCCATAATTCTGTTTTGAGGGTTAAGGAGGAAAGAGTTTTTGGTGAAGAAATAGTCGTGAGAAAAAAGAGAGAACCCCTGCCGCAGAGGATTATACCAGAACCAGTGGCTGAAGATAAGGTTAAAGAAGAAGCCCTTATTCATCGAATTGCTGAAAATCCAAAAGATGATGAAGCTTATCGAGAGTTAGGGGAATATTATCTCTCTATCGGCAACATTAGAGACGCTAAGGAATCTTTCAAAGTAGTTTTGAAACTTCGCCCTCGAGATCTCAAAGCTAAGAGTAGCCTGCGGGAAATTGAAATGAGAATGAGGTTAGGGAATTGAATTATGCCAGTGTAGCTCAGAGGCCAGAGCAACGGTTTTGTAAAC
>CAZHTL010000053.1:0-5222 GCA_964535415.1 uncultured Bdellovibrionales bacterium
TGTCAATATTGCCCTTAGGGAATTTTTTTGCTAGGCTACTAGCGGGAGTTTTAGATTCGACTCTTTTCCTATATATAATGGTCTGGACTTTTACGGATTATATAATTAATCAGCAAAGGGAGGAAATGGTCCTGCCCTTTATTTTGCTGCGCAGAGCACCACGAGCGCTTACCTGTCCGGCCGGCAAACTCGGGAAGCTTTATTATAATAGAAAAATTTTAACCATTGGGTTTGATCTAAAAAAGAAATGAGTATAGAAAAAATAGCAGGACTGGTGAAAAAGATGAAAATAAACGAGAAGACAATAAATTATCTTCTTATTTTCATTTTAGGTTTTCTTGTTGGTGTAGCGGTGAAAACGGAAGCCAGAAAAAGAATTACGATCGGATACGATGACTATCTAGTTTCTCAAATGAAGCAGGATTTTGATTTAATGAAGTCCCAGGTATCTCGAGCGTCTTCAGATAAATCATCAGCTAACGAAGAATCAAATGAAAGTCAAGGCGAATCTTCTAGGAGGGAAGAGAAAGCAGAGCCACAATAACCAGTCATTTAAATATTAAAAATAACTTTTCCTAGGCTCCTTTTAGTGTTTTGGGGTTGGAGAATAAGCAGAAAATGAAGCCTTTAATCATAGATATCAAAAAGTAGCCAGGAAAAATATCTAATGGAAGAAAAAAATGAGACAAAATCGGTGGAAAGCGCGCCGATAGAAGAGGAGGGAAAAGAAAATTCTGGGGACCTCAATAAGGTCTACCGTCAAAGAATAAAAAATTGCACTTCTCTAATAATTCTCTTGGTTGGACTTCTGGTGGGAAGTGTTTTTGTGGATGTGGCTCAATTTTTTAGCCAGCAGGGTTTTTCACCAAGGGCTCTCAAGAATATTGACGTATTTCCTTTTGATGGAAAAACCTGGGTGGCTTTCAACGAGCCAATTGTTAATCTTCAAGTTTTGACAGATAGCAAATGTAAAGCTTGTGATCCAACTGAGCCTCTTAAGTGGATAAAGCGAGTTATTCCTACAATTTTAGTTAAAAAAGTTGAAATGGATTCTAAAGAGGGGAAAGTATTAGCAGAAAAATTCAATGTGAAGAGTCTTCCTGCTTTTATTTTCGACGAGAATGTTACTAAAACAGACGTGTATGAGCAGGCGCGGAACATTTTTGAAAAAAAGGACAATAAGTATCTTATGAATACCGAACAGGTCGGAATTAGAGCGGGAAAATATTTGGAAACACCAAAAATTTCGAAAGAGGATCCGCAAGTTGGACCGGAAGAGGCAAAAGTAAAGGTAGTTCTCTTTAGTGATTTCCAATGTCCCTATTGCAAAGCCTTTCATGATTCTTTCCGAAAGGCTATTGGTGAATATCGGGATAAAGTCTTGTTTGTTTATAAATTTCTGCCGCTTGATTTTCACAAGCAAGCTATGAGTGCGGCAGTGGCGGCTGCTTGCGCTCAAGAACAAGGAAAATTCTGGGAAATGGCGGATAAACTCTATGCCTCGCAGTCGGATTGGCAAAATACCGAGGGAATGGCGAAATTTAAGAGTTATGCTGGAACTCTTGGACTGGATACAGCTAAATTTAATCAATGTATTGATAAAGAAAAACCGAAGGATAAAATCGAGGCTGATCAGAAAATGGCTCAGGATTTCGGAGTATCTGGGACTCCGGCTCTTTTTGTGAATGATCAATTTTTCGGAGGAGTGATTAGTTATGACGAACTCAAGAAAACATTAGATGAGGAGTTAGCGAAGTAACGTTAATGACTGGCAGTTAGCAATTGGTAGTTAGTAAATTATTTAGAGTTCCAAGAAACCGGGCGGAAAAGCTCGGCTTCTTTTTTAAATTGCTTGGAAGCTAAATTTTCAAATAGGGCGGGAGGTTCTTTTTTTGCAGAGAATATGTTATAATGTTTTTACCGTTGAAAATTTTTCGATAGATTTTTTAGCAGGGTGTTGTAATTTCTGATAAAATGAAACTCGACAAAAAAATTTTTGAAGTTATTTTTCATGCTCGGGGAGGGCAGGGAGCCAAGACGGCCGCTGAGCTTTTAGCGCAGGCGGCGATCAGGGAGAAAAAATTTGTTCAGGCTTTTCCCGACTTTGGGCCCGAGAGAAGTGGCGCGCCCATAAAAACTTTTGTTCGGATTTCCGATGAGCCAATCGAAACTCACGAGCCGGTGACAGACCCGGATGTGGTGGTAGTTTTAGATGAAACGCTTTTAGGGATTGTTGATGTTTCAAAAAATCTTGATGAAAATGAAATTCTCATTGTCAACACAATTTCTGATCGGGAAACAGTCAAGAAAAAGACGGGATATGCTGGAAATATTTATCCTATTGACGCTACCGGAATGTCGCTTGAGATAATTGGCGAACCTCGTCCCAATACGGCAATTTTGGGAAAACTTCTCAAGGTTTCGGAGATTGTGAAAATCGAGAATCTAGTGGATGTTTTTCGAGAGAAGTATAGGGAGAAAATCGGCGCTGAAAAAACAGAAAAAAATGTGCAAGCGATTGAGAAAGCGTATGATAGTTTATAAATAACCAATAACCAAATTCCAATTTCCAAATAAATTTCAATCACCAATGATCGAATAACCAAGCTTTTGAATATTGAAAAATTGGTTATTAATTATTATTTGATTACTAGTGCTTGATTATTGGAATTTGCGAAATATGTTTATGTTTGAGGAATGGAAAGATATAGAAGAGGGGGCAATAATTAGACACGATATTTCTAAATCTCCAAAAACCGGCGATTGGCGATATATGAAGCCAAAGGTTGATAAAAAAGTCTGCATTGGTTGTGGAATGTGTTTTGAATATTGCCCGGAAGCGGCCATTGATTATGACACCGAAAGAAAAGCGGACATTGATTATGACGTTTGCAAAGGTTGCGGAGTCTGTGCGGCGGTTTGTCCTCAAAAGGCGATAAAAATGGGAAAAAATTGACGAGCCTATTTGTCTTCCGGGCTTGATCTGGAGCCCAGTTAAGAATCAAAAACTTGTAATTTCTAGATTCCCGCTTTTGTGGGAATGACAAATAAAAAAACAATGGATTCAAGCAAGAAAAATTTAGCATTGACGGGCGGAGCTGCCGCAGCCGAAGCCTTAAAACAAATCAATCCCGATGTTATGCCGGTTTATCCGATTACGCCCCAAACGCCGATTGTTGAAACTTTTGCCAAATTTGTTGCCGATGGCAAAGCAGACACGGAAATAATCGAAGTTGAGTCAGAACACAGTGCGATGAGCGCGGCGGTGGGAGCGGCAGCGGCTGGAGCGCGAGCGGTGACAGCTTCCAGTTCGCAAGGGATAATGCTGATGAGTGAGATTCTTTCCATTGCTTCGGGAATGCGGCTACCGATAATTATGCTAGTGAGTGCCCGGGCTCTTTCAGCGCCGATAAATATTCACGGCGACCATCAGGATGTGATGGCGGTGCGAGATTTGGGCTGGATTCAAATTTTTTCTGAAAACGCACAGGAAGTTTATGACAATACCTTCATTGCTCTTCGGTTGGCGGAAAAAGTGAAACTGCCGTCAATGGTGGTTATGGATGGTTTTACAACTTCGCATAGTGTGGAAAACTTGGAAGTTCTAGAAAATTCAGCGGTGAAGAAATTTATTGGCGAATACAATCCAAAAAATCATCTTCTTAACTTTGAGAATCTAAAAACTTTTGGGCCGGTAAGTCTTCCAGATTCGTATTTTGAATTCAAAAGACAACAGGTAGAAGCAATGAACGGGGTTGTCGGGGAAATCAAGGAAATATTCGAGGAATTTAGGGGCATAAGCGGAAGACATTATGATGTTTTTGAAAGTTATTGTTTAGATGATGCAGAGAAGGCAATAGTGGTGGCCGGTTCAACGGCTGGGACAGCCAAGATGGCTGTTGATGAGTTGCGAGAGGAGGGAAATAAAGTTGGACTGCTTAAGATAAAATTATTCCGGCCTTTTCCGTATCGGCAAATTGCTGAAACGCTCAAAAATGCGAAAAATGTTGCCGTTTTAGACCGAACAGTTCCTTTTGGATCAAATGCATCACTATACGGTGAAATAAAAAATTCGTTGTGCCAAATACCAGATGTCAAATATCAGATACAGTCTTTTATTTATGGCCTTGGCGGACGGGAAATTTTCAAAGAGGATATTAAAAAAGTTTTTCAAGATAATTGGGATGACAGAAAAATAAAATATATCGGACTAAAATGAACAAAAAGCTGACAAAAAAACTTGCTCCCGGTCATTCCACTTGCGCTGGATGCGGAATTCCGGCGATTGTCCGGACAGTGCTGAGCGAGACGGATGATCCGGTCATTGTGGTCAATGTGACAGGCTGTCTCGAAGTTACAACAACATTATATCCCTATTCAGCTTGGAAAGTTCCCTATATTCATAGCGCTTTTGAAAATGGCGGGGCAACGGCAGCGGGAATTGACGGAGCGGTGAAGGCTTTGCGCAGAAAGAATAAAATTCCGGCCGGTAAGCGTATCCAGATTGCAGTTTTCGCCGGCGACGGGGGAACTTATGATATCGGCCTTCAAAGCCTTTCGGGGGCGCTCGAGCGAGGACATGATTTTCTTTATGTTTGCTATGACAACGAGGGCTATATGAACACTGGCGGTCAGCGGTCGGGCGCAACGCCCTATGGCGCGGATACCGAAACAACTCCGGCCGGAAAGTTTAGCTTCGGCAAAAAAGAAAAGCGCAAAGATCTGATGTCTGTTGTAATTGCTCATCACATAAAATATGCCGCTCAAGCCAATGTTGCTTATCTGGCTGACCTGAAAAAGAAAGCTAAAAAAGCTTTTTCCCTAGAAGGCCCGCGATTTTTGCTGGTGCTTCAGCCATGCACCAATCTGTGGAAGTTCCCGACTTCGCAATATGTAAATGTAGGGAAGTTGGCGACCGAAACAAACTTCTGGCCGCTTTACGAATATGAAAATGGAGTATATAAAATAAATTGGGCGACCGAAAACCCCAAGCCGCTTGTAGAATTTTTAAAAACTCAAGGAAGATTTAAGCACCTCTTTAAGACAGGCGGAGAGAAAGTTATTGAAGAAATGCAAAAGGAAGTTGATGGGAGTTGGAAGAGATTGGTAGATTTAGCATATATATAGTTGGTTAGCTGCGTTATTTATTAATTTTCTGTATTTATTTTACCCCGCATTTATTTTGGTTGATGTAATTCATTTTTAGAGTCCAGGGTTTGTTC